>JBBAED010000002.1 GCA_041656115.1 Dehalococcoidales bacterium
TTAAATTAACCTACAGTAACTTTTTCCCTCCAACTCACCTTAATTCTATTCTGGCGCAAGCCTGGATTAAAGAAATCGAAAGAAGGACCGACGGGCAGGTCAAAATCGAGTATTTCCCCGGCGGAAACCTTACTCCCGCAGCCGGTATCTACGACGGTGTTGTTAACGGCATTTCCGATATCGGAATGTCCTGTTTTTCATACAATGTCGGACGTTTTCCGGTAAACGAACTGGTAGATTTACCGCATAAATACCCCAACGGTTGGGTGGCAACAAAGGTTGCCAATGATTACTACAATAAATTTAAACCAAAAGAATTGGATGATACACATCCGCTGTATTTGCATGCTCACGGCCCGGGTGTTGTAATTACCAAGGACAAGGCTGTGAGAAAATTGGAAGACTTTAAAGACCTTATACTTAGAGCTACGGGTGTCGGAGCCAAGATTGTACAGGCTCTCGGTGCCGTCGCTTACGGCGCTTCTCAGGGTGAAACCTATGAACTTTTATCCAAAGGTGTGGTAAAAGGCAGTTATACCCCCAGAGAAACCCTCAAAGGCTGGAATCATGCCGAGGTTACCAAATACGTAACTAACTGTTATCAACTCGGTTATACTACCGATATGTATGTTGTCATCAACAAAGAAAAATGGAATAAAATGTCTAAAGATATCCAAAATATATTTACCGAAGTCAGCGAAGAATGGATTGAAATGCATGGCAAGGTCTGGGATTACTACGACAAAGTTGCCATGGATTATTTCCTTGAGCTTGGCGGCGGACGAGAAGTTATCGAAGTTGATGAAGACGAAGTATCCAAATGGGTTGACGCCGTTTCTCCGCTTGTTAATGAACACGTTAATACCTTAAATGCAAGCGGTTTATCAGGAAACGAATATGAGCAGTATTTACTCGACAGGGTAAATTACTGGAGCGATAAATCACCGTCACTGGAAGAAAGCGTTGCGTGGGTTGAAGCAAATGTGCTCCCTCTGACGTAAAATTCCGGACACAAATAATTTTTAAAGGCGAAATGTCAGATATTCCTGCCTGTGTTTAACGAAATAAGCATGGGCAGGAAGGTTTCTGTAACTTATTATGACCACAATAGAACGATTGGAAAAATGGGCTAAGTTACTTAGCGGTTGGTTGGTATGGGTTGGCGGCGCGGGCGCTGTTTTAATGCTGGCAGTTACCGTTGTTGATATAATCGGTATCAAAATATTTAACTCTCCGCTCCCGGGCGGTATTGAAATTGTTGCCTTTGTGGGAGTTATTATTACCGCTTTCGGGATGGCGTATACTCAAGCGGAACATGCTAACATTCAAGTTGAATTTTTTATTATGCGTTTGCCAAAACGTGCCGGAGCCATTTGCGGGGCATTTACATCATTATTAAGCTTGATTCTTTTTTCCCTCTTGGCGTGGCAGAGCGTCAAATACGGAATCTCTTTGCAAACCAGCGGTGAAGTTTCAATGACATCACGTATTCCTTTTTACCCCTTTGTATATGCCATTGCGTTTTGTTGTATCCCGGTTTGCCTAATCTTATTTTTTGAAATGATTAAAAATATTATGAAAGCGGCTAATAAATAGATGGATCCAGTTACAGTCGGAATTATAGGAATTGTAATTTTAATTGTCCTTTTTATGCTGGGGATGCCAGTTGGTTTTGCGATGGCATTTGTCGGCTTTGCCGGATTCGGCTATTTAGTAACCCCCAATGCGGCTTTGGGGCTGCTGGCGCGTGATGTTTTTACCAACTTCTCATCTTATTCGTTAACGGTAATCCCCATGTTTATTTTAATGGGAACACTTGCGTCCGCTTCGGGAATCAGCACCCGATTGTATGCTTCCACCCATACATTGTTTGGAAAAGTGCGCGGGGGGCTGGCAATGGCCACAATTTTGGCTTGTGCCGGGTTTGCGGCTATTTGCGGCTCAACCAGTGCAACCGCTGCCGCAATGGGCAAAGTGGCCCTTCCCGAAATGAAAAAGTATAAATATGATGATTCCTTAGCAACCGGCAGTGTTGCTTCAGCGGGAAGCCTGGGAATCTTAATTCCTCCCAGTACCATTTTTATAATTTACGGTATTTTAACCCAACAATCCATCGGCAAATTATTCCTTGCCGGGATATTCCCCGGGGTTTTATTAACATTGCTTTTCCTCGCCGTTGTTATTATTTTATGCAAAAGGAATCCGGCCTTAGCCCCAGCTGGGCAACCCTCAACTTTAAAACAAAAAATCACCGGTATGCTTGGAATTACCGAGATGATGCTTCTCTTTATTTTAGTAATGGGTGGTCTTTTTGCCGGTTGGTTCAGCCCCGTTCAGGCAGGTGCCGTTGGTGCCGCCGGTGCCCTTTTAATCGGTCTTTTGAGGCGTAACTTAACATGGGAAACCTTTAAAGATGCGCTCAAAGAAACGGTCAAAGTAACCTGCGAAATTATGATTATTGTTACCGGCGCTATTATATTGGGGCATTTCATTGCCGTAACGACTATCCCAAACATGTTATCGGGATGGATTGCCGACCTCGGTTTGCCAAACGTAGCTGTAATGGCAATTATTATTTTAATGTATATTATCGGCGGTTTGTTTATGGATTCCCTGGCGATGATAACTCTAACCATTCCGATAATTTACCCTTTGGTATTATCGCTAAACTTTGATCCGATTTGGTTTGGTGTTATTATTGTACTGGTTACCGAAATGGGGGTTATTACCCCGCCGGTCGGTATCAATGTGTATGTAATTAAGGGGATTACCAAAGGCGTTAGCTTAGAAACGATATTTAAGGGGATTTTCCCGTTCTTAATTGCAATAATTATTTGCGTGGCGCTGCTGCTTACTTTCCCCAAGATTGCTACATTCTTACCAAGCATTCTATTGAATTAACTATACTTCGGAGGCAATAAAAATAATGACCATATCGGATATGCTTGCAAAAAATGCTAATTTATATCCGAATGATACGGCTTTAATCGAATTAAAACCGAGCATAAACTATCGCCGCGAAATTACTTGGCAGGAATTTGACGATAAAGCCAACCAAATAGCGAATGCCCTTTCTAAAATCGGCATTCGCAAGGGCGATAAAGTTGTTCACTTGATGTTAAACTCAATCGACTGGCTGGTTGCCTATTTTGGTATTATCAGAACAGGCGCATGGGTAGTTCCGCTTAATTTCAGGTTTACTTCCGAAGATATTTTATATTGCACTCAAATTGCGGAAGCCAAAGTTTTAATCTTTGGCCCCGAATTTAGCGACCGAATCGATTGCATAAAAGACGAACTCTCAACCGTTCGGGAATTTATTTGCATGGGAGATAATGCCCCCGAATGGGCGCAGGATATGAGCGACTTTATTGCCGATGCTCCCGCAAAAGCGTTAAAAACCGTACTTAATGCGGATGATCCTTGCGGTTTATATTTTACATCAGGAACAACCGGGCAGCCGAAACCGATACTGCTTACTCATAAAAATATGGAGCACGCCGCACTTGTTGAAAGCAATCATCATAAACAAACCAAAGATGATAATTTTATCTTAATTCCTCCTTTATATCATACCGGCGCCAAAATGCATTGGTTTGGCAGCCTCTATTCCGGCAGCAAGGCAACTTTGCTGCGAGATATCAAACCGCTTGATATTTTTAATGCCGTAAGCAATGAAAAGGGCACCATTGTATGGCTGCTTGTTCCCTGGGCGCAGGATATTTTAATGGCGTTGGATAGCGGCGAGCTTAAAATAGAGGATTTTAATTTGGATCAATGGCGACTGATGCATATCGGGGCGCAACCTGTTCCCGAAAGTTTAGTTAAGCATTGGAAAACTTACTTCCCCAATATGCTTTACGATACCAATTACGGGCTTAGCGAAAGCACCGGTCCCGGTTGTGTTCATTTGGGAATAGAAAACATTCATAAGGTTGGCGCAATCGGCATACCGGGGTACGAGTGGGAAGTCCGTATAGTTGACGATAAAGATAATGACTTATCGGTTGGTGTTGTCGGTGAAATAATAATCAGAGGTGCGGGGCTTATGAAAGAATATTACAAGAACCCGCAAAAAACCGCCGAGGTCTTAAAAGACGGCTGGCTGCATACCGGCGACCTTGCCAAAATAGATGAGGACGGTTTTATTTGGTATGTCGATCGCAAAAAAGATTTAATTATTACCGGCGGTGAAAATATTTTCCCGATTGAAGTGGAAGAGGTTTTGCTTTATCATCCCAAGGTTTACGATGCCGCGCTAATCGGTATTCCGGATGTCAGACTGGGGGAAATTGCGGTTGCCGTAATTGACCCTAAACCCAATGTTGATATTACCGCCAAAGAAATTGAAGAGTATTGCGTGGGAAATTTACCCAAATACAAGCGCCCGCGCAAAATAGTTTTCGGCAAGGTACCGCGTAATCCGACCGGTAAAATTGAAAAAGTAAAGTTGCGAGAAAAATATAAAGATTTGCAATAGTGCGACACGCGAAACGGAGATTTATAAAAGTTATGGAAAAGAAAAATATTAACAAAAAAACATTCGGCCCCAGTAAGTTTGTTTTCCCGTCACCGGTTTTTCTGGTTGGGGTTATGATTAACGGCAAGCCCAATTTTATGACAGCGGCATGGGGCGGCATGGCTTGCGGCGCTCCTCCGATGTTGACTGTTGCCATCCGCCACCAGCGTTTTACAATTAACGGCATTCAACCCGGCAACAGTTTTTCGGTTAACATCCCCGGTGAAGAGTTGGTAGCGGAGGCTGATTTATGCGGCATTGTTTCCGGCGAAACGGTCGATAAAGCACAAGCCTGTAATTTTGACCTTTTCTACGGGAAAGCGGAAAATGCCCCGCTGATTGCCCAATGCCCGATTAATTTAGAGTGCAAAGTTAACCACACACTTGATTTGGGAAGCCATATACTTGTAATCGGCAGTATTGAAGAAACGCATGTTACGGAAGATTGTCTTACCGGCGGACAGCCGGATATCGATAAAATCAAGCCTATCCTCTATTCCAGAGGCACCGAAGCCAAGTATTACGGTTACGGTCAAGCAATCGGGGATGCTTACAAAATAGGCAAAAGCATTCAATATTAGTAAAAATTCCCGTATATTTTAAGGCTAAAATGTAGCTAAAGCACGGTAGATAAGTTATAATTTACCGGAGGCAATAAAGATGACTGATTGGCAATTAACGGCAACAACAATATTTTGTGATGACCTCAATGATGAAGTCACGATTATAGTTTATAAAGACGGCAAAACACGATGCACCGGTTATGACTTTTTCGTTAAAACAAGCGCCGACCCTAAAGAAAAGAAGGCTTTGAACGGAATCAAGTGTGACGGGCCGGTTTGTAAAAGAGTCGCTGCATATAAAGAAAAAATATTTGCCGAAGAAAGAGCGGATTAATTGTGAATAATCCTACAAGTGAGAAAAAGGTGATTATCAGGGCAGAGAATCTTTCGCTTTCGTTTGGCGGCGTTCGCTCGTTAATCGATGTTAGCGTGGATATCAAAGAAAATGAAATTTTGGCAATTATCGGCCCCAACGGTGCCGGTAAAACCAGCCTATTAAATTGTCTAAACGGTTTTTATAAGCCCCAAAAAGGAACAATCACTTTTGACGGGGAGGATATAACCCACATCCGCCCTGATAAAGCCGCCAAGATGGGGCTCGCGCGTACGTTCCAAAATATTGAGCTTTACACCGGCTTAAGCACACTGGATAACCTTATGGCTGCCAGGCACGTTCTGATGAACCAAAATATCTTTGCCAGCTCTATGTACTTCGGACCCGCCCATAAGGAAGAAATCAAACACCGTAAAACCGTTGAAGATATTATCGACTTTTTGGAAATCGAAGCTATTCGAAAACAGGTGGTCGGTTCTTTGCCTTACGGTATGCGCAAAAGGGTTGAGTTAGGCAGGGCATTGGCGCTTGAGCCGAAAGTTCTTTTGCTTGATGAACCGATGGCCGGTATGAACCTCGAAGAAAAAGAGGATATTGCCCGCTTTATTATCGATATTTTTGAAGGACAGGGAGAAACATATCCCGATACTCCGGTGCTAAGAGACGGCGTAAATTGCATTGTTCTTATCGAACATGATATGGGTGTGGTTATGGATTTAGCCGATAGAATTGTTGTTTTGGACTTTGGCCGTAAAATCGCAGAAGGTACGCCTGCGGAAATCAGCTCTAATCCGGATGTTATCGCCGCCTATTTGGGGGCGGAGAAGTAGAGGGGATACGTGTCGGTTTTGTCCTTGAAAGCCATTCTTACTTAGGAAAGCAACGCAATCCTCTTTGTCTTTGCAAGCACAGCGAAGCAACCTCATATAGATTAAATTTGTTGGAGATTGCCACGTCACTCGCCGCGGGCTCGCTCCTCGCAAAGACGTTTCTTTTCCCTTGTCTTTACGAGACCATTCCCGTCAGGGAAGGCGAAGTAATCTCTAATAAATCAAAAGGCATGCACTCTGTTCGTAGAAGATTGCCACGTCACTCGCCGAGGGCTCGCTCCTCGCGAAGACGTTTTTTTGTCGTCCGGTCTTTCTCCCTTTGTCATCCTGAATGAAATGAAGGATCTAAGAGGAAGGGAAATTTAGACTATTAGGCAGCCTCAGACTCAAAAAAGAGGGGTCGCTCTACCATAAAATCCGTTACCGAATGGTGTACTATCCGCCAACCCCTAGATTCTTCTCTATGCTCAGAATGACAAAAGAAGAAAAGCATCAGCCGTTCGTGTTCTTCGACAAGCTCAGAATGCACGGGTCTGTCGAACCATAACGGCAACCGAATAGTAATTCTCGTTTCTTCCCGTTCGTCGGACCCTTCGACAGGCTCAGGGCGAACGAAAAAACATCAGTGTTACAAAGTAGGACAATGGCAAATGGGGTGAAAAGTATTTATTAAAATTGTCTTTGCGAGACCATTCCCGTAAGGGAAGGCGAAGCAATCTCTATTAAATCAAAAAAACACACGCTCTATTGCTGAGAGAGTGCCACGTCGCTCGCTAACGCTCGCTCCTCGCAAAGACGTTTCTTGGTCGACAAGAGTAGGCTGGATATGGTTAATCCCATTTACGTTTATCAATAATTGTTTTACTGTCTTTGGGGATAGTCCCCTCGGGAACAAAATCAATTCTGTCAGGCTTTACCAAGCACATACTCTGAAACTTCTGCTCGATTTCCACAGCCAGTTCGCTTTTATTGGGAACATTATCAAGCAATTCCAAATTAAGTGTTATTTCGTCGCGCTCGCCGATACGGGTAACGGCAATTTGCCATCTCCCAATATCTTTAAACCCTTTAAAAACAGTTTCAGCCTGAGCGGATACGACAAACATTCCTCTCACCTTTACCGCTTCCCCGATTCGGCCTTGAATACCGGTAAGTTTTTTAGAGGTTCTGCCGCAAGAGCAAGCATCACTAACAATCGAAGATAAATCTCCGGTACCAAAACGAATAAGCCCCCATGTGGGGTTATGTATAGGGGTAACTACTACCTCACCGAGTTCTCCGTCTGCCAATTGTTTCCCGTTTACAGGGTTAACAATCTCAACAATATAATCATCCATAAGGTGCAAACCGTTTTTATAACGGCACTCATAGGCAATCGCACCGCCGGGCTCGGTTACGGCATACGTTTGATATGTATCGATAGCATAATCATTTTCCAGTATCTGCCTAACAGATTGAGATAACATTTCGCCGGTAAACCAAGCGCGTTTTACATAAAAATCTTTTTTGAAATCATAGCCCATTTCTTCAGCCTGTTTAATAACCGTCATTAAGAAACCGGGGGTTCCGACATAACCGTCTGCTTTTAATTCCAATATTGTTTTTACCGTGATTTCGGTATGGCCCGTTCCCAACGGAATAACGGTTGCGCCGCAGGCTTTTAACCCCTCGTGGCACAAAATGCCGGCAGGGGAAAGATGATAGGTAAAGGTATTTGCCGCGATATCACCTTTACGAAACCCGGCAGCCCAAAATGATTCGGCAAACCATTCAATTGTATCGTGTTGCATCGGTTCATAGACAGGGCCGGGGGATACAAAGACCCGTTGTATTTCACTCTCCGGAATAGTTAAAAAGCCGCCGTAGGGAGGGTTGGCTTTCTGCATTGCGATAACATCGGGTTTACGGGTAATCGGCAAAAGCTCCAAGTCTTTGATAGATTTAATTTGCGCCGGTGTAACCCCTGCGCTATCCATTATTTTTTTTGCGGCAGGGGATTTTTGGTAAGCGTTATTAATTGTTTCCGCCAGTTTTTGCGTAAAATAAATATCCCTTTCATTAGGGGTCATAACCTCTCTTGCATCATAATATTCATCAATCTTATTTTCCGGTTTTATAGCCATCTCTTACGCCTCTTATAATGTTTAATCTGGCGATAACTCTTTTTATCACCCATTGCCGAAAGTCCGATATAAAACTCTTTAACATCTTCATTGTTTCGCAGAAAATCGGCATCTCCGTCAAGCACAATTCGCCCGTTCTCCATAACGTACCCGTAATGCGCAATACTTAACGCAACACGCACGTTTTGCTCCACAATCAAAACCGCCGTTTTTTGTTCTTCGTTAAAGCGTTTAATAATTTCGTAAATTTCTTCAACCAGCATCGGCGCAAGCCCCAAGGAGGGTTCATCCAACATCATTAGTTTCGGTGTTGCCATTATTGCTCTGCCGATAACCAGCATTTGTTGTTCCCCGCCGGAGAGATAACCGGCAACGTTTTTGCGCAAATCCCTCAAGCGGGGGAAATAATTGTAAACCATTTCAATATCGCGGTTGATTTCGGCTCTGTTGCGGCGGTTAAAAGCGCCTACCAACAGATTTTCCTCGGTTGTTAAATGACCGAATACACGCCTGCCTTCAAGCGCCTGAACAATACCCAGCTTACCGATATCTTCAGGGCCTTTTTTGTCAATTCTGATACCGTCCCATTCGATACTACCGTCGGTTACTTCTCCCTCTTCAACGTGCAAAAGACCGGAAATTGCTTTTAGGGTTGTACTTTTTCCGGCTCCGTTAGCGCCAAGCAAGGTTATTATTGCCCCGTCCGGAATAGTTAACGATACCCCGTGCAATACCCGGATAACGTTTAAGTATGTAACTTCAATATTGTTCAGTTTAAGCATTGTTATTCTTTCATTCCAAACTTTATTTTTAATTTAAACGGTTTTTATTTACCGAACCAATCAAATTTTTCGTATTCGACAACAGGCGCTTCAATCCAATCTGAAATCGCTTTAATTTCGCCGCCTTGCACTTGGAATACCCGCAGCGATTTGGATAACCTGTTATCGCCTTTAACGTAGCTAACCGGGCCTTGCAAGCCCTCAACCGTGTAGTTATTAAGCGCTTTGATGCCGTGCTCTTCGATTGCCTGCCACGCCTTCTGGCCGCCTTCCGCAAGTGTATCGTAACCAACTGCTTCCACCGCAAGCGAAATTATTTTCGCCATTATGAGGCTCTGACACCACGAAGTGATATACTCCATATTTAAGTAATCGGCAGGGTGGTTTGCCTGGCAATATTCAACCATTTTAGCCATACCGGGGACATTATCATTCCAGCTTACCGTCGGGAATAAGCCGTAAACGCCTTCGCATTTATCAGCGCCGGCAAGATCAACCAGGGCTTTAGTCATTGCCGCATGCCCGCAGGCGATTACCATTCCGTCGGAAGTCATCCCCAACTCCATAGCGTTCTTAATTATAATTGAACTCGGTTGAGGGGTACTGGAAATATAGAGAATATCGGGTTTAAGCGATTTTATTTCCGTTAAACTGGTTGTTTCGGAAGTGGTACTGGCGGAATGCTCTCTGGTAATAATAACCTCTACCCCTAATTCCTCGGCCAAGGCTCTGGCTGCATCGTGAGCGCCGTAACCGGTGGAGTTATTAAGGATATGCATCGCTATTTTAGGCTTGCCGGTGCCTTTCCACAGCTTTTCAAGATAATACTGAACAAAGACTGCCCAATCATCACCGTAATCCGGCATCTGACCGTAAATATGCTGCGGCGGTCTGTATATTATCGGTGAACCGTAAGCGGCAATCCCCGGGAATCCGTTTTGGTTAGCGGTCGTCATTGCCGCCGTCATCATTGCCGAAGACGAACAGCCGAACATTACACAGCCGTCGTCCATAAGTTTATTGACGTTACTAACCATTGTGGCGGCGGTGTAGTTGTTATCCATCCATTTCAGTTCAATCTCATAACCGCCAGCACCGCCAAGCTCTTCATTTACGTACATAATGGCATCTTTATTGCCATGCTCCAGCACCTTGCCTTTTTCCGCCGCAACCCCGGTACTGGGGGTTGTCAGCCCCATTTTTATAGTGCCTGTTTTGGCATTACAAGCGGTCGAAAGTAAAGGAAGTCCGCTCATAAACAAGAATAGAGATGCTGCCCCCGCTCCGGCTATAAAATTTCTTCTTGAAACCTGTGTTGATTCCTTGTTTTCCATATTAAGCTACCTCCTTTTTTATTTTTTGTTTTAATATGAAAACGGCCATATCCGATAAGAAGTTTTAAATACGTTCCACCTATGCGCTAAACCCCTCGGTTCTAAAATAAGGAATAGAATTATCACCGCCCCGAAAATCATCGGTTTTAAACCGGATGCCCAGCCTGAGGATAAAATAGTGACATTCGCTTCCAAGAACGGCACAATTTGTAAAGATAGTACATTATCAAGCAGGCGAATAAGGATAACGCCGAGTATCGGGCCGATTGATGTTCCCAACCCGCCGATAATTATCATACCGACATACAGAATCGATTCCTTAAAATCAAAGAACTCAGGGTTTAAGAACCCGTAATAACAATGCGCAAGGAGCGACCCCGCAATACCGGCAAAGAAACATCCGATAAAGAAAGCCAATAATTTATAACGGAACAGGTTGATTCCCATTACCTGCGCGGCAAGATCGTTATCGCGGATGGCAACAAAGGCTCTTCCCGGCCTTGTTCGGGTTAAGTTCTTGGCAAAAAATATCACTAAAATTGTAATAACCAGAATTAAATAGTATTTACTGGACTGAGTAGAAAAGGTGTAGCCGAATATTTCAGCGTTCGGAACGCCAAGCCCGATATTGCCGCCGGTAACCCCGGACCAGTTTCGAATCACCCACATAATAATAAACTGGGCCGCAATCGTGCTTATTGCCAGATAGAAACCCTTAACGCGCAGCGACGGAAGCCCGAATAACATTCCGATTAAACCGGCCATTATTCCGCCGCAAAGCATTGACACCAAAAACGGCAGACCGAGCTGTCCCGCAAGAATTGCCGAGGTATATCCGCCAACGGCAATAAAACCGGCATGGCCGATTGATAACTGACCGCAATAACCGGTCAGAATATTCAAACCGGTGGCGGCAATAATTGTAATTGCAATAATATTGCAAACGCTTAACCAATAGTTGCTAAGAAACATGGGCAGCACAAATAAGGACACGAGAAGCAGCCCCAATAGCGCCCACTGCGTCCTGGTGCGAAAAATAGCCATGTCTTGGGCATAACTGTGGTTTCTTACTCCGGCAGGTAAATACACTTCTATATCCTCTCTATACGGGTTTCACCGAATAACCCGTATGGTTTAATCATCATTACCAAAATAATCATAATAAACGGAATAACCTCTCTGACACCGGGCCAAGTCAGCGCGGTAAGATAGCCGCCGCCGAGGTTCTCGGCTAACCCGATAATCGGGCCGGCAATCATTGCCCCCAAGAATGAATCCAGGCCGCCCAGTATCACAACCGAGAAAGATTTCATTCCGGTATCAATTAAGCCATGCCCGATTCCGCCGATACTTGCCATTAGAATCCCGCCGATTGATGCCATAGCGCAAGCCAGCATCCATGAGCGCGAGAATATTTTAGTTACCGGTATCCCGCAAGCTTGAACCGCCATTTGGTCATCGGCGGTTGCGCGCATTGCAATCCCCATCCGGCTGTATTTGAAATAGAGCGAGAGAGCCGTAAAAAGCAATACGGAAATAATCGCCGCCCACAAATATTCCTGCGAAATAACCGCCGGACCGATATGCACCGATGTTTGGGGGAAAAGCCGCGGCAACGCATCAACGCTCCAAGGCCAAATAAAGGTAATCAGCCCATCCAAAAAATACGACAGCCCCAATGTTACCGCAATCAGGGAGAGAATCGGTTGGGCAATTAACGGCCGCAAAAGGAACCTTTCGATTAACCAACCCAAAGCAAATGCAATCACAATAACAAGTGGTATACCGAGCCAAACCGGAAGCCCTATTTGAACCAGAATGGCATATGTAATCCACGAAGATATCAGCACAAGCTGTCCGAGCGCCAAGTTGGCAACGCCGCTTGATTTCCAAATCAGCACAAACCCCATCGCAATCAGTGAGTAAACCATACCCACAGTTAAGCCGGTTATAACGAATTGCAATAAATCAGCCATTAGTTTGTTGCTCCTTCAGATAGTCCTCGAACCTTAATGCTGGTGGTAACAACACCGCGCCGCCCGTCGCGATAGGTAACCGGCGCTTCCACCTTTACCTCTTTGCCGTCTTCATACATTGCTTCGATAAGCTGTTTGTAGCGTTCTTCCATAAACTCCCTGCGTAATTTTCGCGTGCGGGTTAGCTCTGCCTCATCGGCATCAAATTCTTTATGAAGCAGCACAAATTTTTCAACCCTTGAGGCATCGGGCAGGTAACTGTTAACCCTTTGTAAATCTTTCTTTATTAATTCGGAAACCTCATTTCTCTGCGAAAGATCAACAAAAGTGGTATACGGAATACGATTGCGCTCGGCCCATTTACCGACCATTGCAAAATCCATATTAACAATCGCCGAAACATAATCACGGGTTTTACCGCCGATAACCATTGCATCTTTAATATAAGGGCTGAATCTCAAACGCCCCTCGATATATTGGGGGGCATATTTAACACCGCTGCTTAGTTCGCCCATATGCTCAAGCCTATCCATAAAAATCAGATGACCTTTATCATCAACGTTAACCGCATCGCCGGTACGGCACCAACCGCCTTGCATCACCTCTTTGGTTTTTTCGGGGTTTTTTTGATAGCAGGTGAACATGCAATCGGAACGAACAAGCAGTTCGCCATCGTCGGTAATACGCACCTCGGTTCCTCGCGCCGGTTTCCCGACACTTTCGAAGCGGATTTCTTTACTGCTATGCGAAGAGATATAACCGGCTTCGGTACTGGCATAATTTTGGCGCAGTTCAATCCCTATCGCATGGATTAACCTGAAGGTATCCAAACTTAAAACCGAGCTGCCGGTAACCGCAAAACGGACACGGCTTAAGCCCAGCCTGTCTTTTAACGGCCTGAAAAGGGCGAAATAAGCAACCCTGTATAAAGCCCGCCAGAACAGATTGGGGGTTTTACCGGCCAGCTTCATATCCGCAAATTTATAACCAAGCGGCATACAGAGGTGATAAACAAAGCGTTTAAGCCAATGGGCGTCAATCATTTTTATTTGAATTTCGCTAACCAGGCTTTCCCACTGGCGCGGTCCGTAAATTACAAAATTCGGGCCGATTTCACGCGTATCCTCGGCAATTGTCTCCGGCTCTTCGGGGAAATTGAGTTTGGCGCCGGTTAGAATATGAGGCAAGGTTGCAAAATAACTGTCGCCGACCCATGCCGCCGGAAAGTTCGAAATCAGATTATCTTTTTCGGTTAGGGGATAGCGGTCGGTGAACGATTTGGCAGTCGTAATTAAAGCGCGGTGGCTTAAACACGCCCCTTTAGGCAGACCGGTTGTCCCTGAAGTATAATAAATAAATGCAGTTTCATCGGATTTACCCTCCGAAAGACGCTCCTCAAATGCGTTCGGGTTATTTTTATCGTATTCTTTACCCAGATTAATAACATCCGCAAAAGAGATTAAAATCGGATCGTTATAGTTTTTTAAGCCTTTCGGATCCCAATAGATAACCTTTTGCAAATGCGGGAGGTTAAGCCTGATTTCCAGGAACTTATCGGCTTGTTCCTGGTCGTTTACAATAGCGAATCTGGCATCCGAATGCCTGGCAACATATTCAACCTCTGAAGGAACTGAATCAACAAAAATACCGGTTGCAACGCCGCCGGCGGCTTGAACGGCAAATTCCCCCCAGAACCATTCCGGTTCATTGTCTCCGATAATGCAGGTAACATCGCCCTTGTTAAGCCCTAAACTGCGCATACCGAGCGAAAAGTATTTAACAACATCGTAATACTCCCGCCAAGTATAACCTTGCCAAATCCCCAGTCTTTTCATATACATCGCAGGTAAATCAGCTCGGGTTTCGGCGTTATAGCGTATAAGCTGAGGAATTGTATAATCACCGTACCCGTCGACAATACCGTGTTTATTTTTCTGTTTACCGCATTTCTTTTTGATCATTTTAAAAAATCCTTATAATAAAAAAACCTCCCCGCTGAGGGGGAGGCATTTTAAAACTTTGTTTAGTTATACTAATACAGTCAAACGGCTAAACATTTAGATACACAGCCCCCCAGCGCACCGTTGGTGCGCCCGCTAAAGATGAAGCTTATGGTGACCGTTATCTTGTTTAACATTCGATTATTCCTTAGTATGCGCGATTCTATCACAGTCGAATTAAGATGTCAACAATTTCGCATAACCCTTTTAAATTTTTCTTCAGGCCTGAATTTTAAGGTCATTTATAGTATAATGAAAGGAATCAAAATTAAATTTTGGAAAGGAAAATCAAAAAATGTCATCTAAGAGATACGAAAATGTTCCCCCAATGACAATCGATACCGCCAAAAAATACACGGCAACCCTTGAAACAGCCAAGGGCAATATTGTTCTTGAACTGTTTGCCGCAGATGTACCCAAAACCGTAAATAATTTTGTTTTTTTGGCCCGTGAAGGCTTTTACGACGAAACCACTTTCCACCGTGTAATCCCCGGTTTTATGGCTCAGGGCGGAGACCCGACCGGCACCGGCTGCGGAGGCCCCGGCTATTCTTTTTCCGATGAATTTACCAAACACACCCACGGTGTCGGCACCCTGTCGATGGCAAACGCCGGCCCCAATACCAACGGCTCTCAATTTTTTATTACCTATGCCCCGCAACCGCACTTAAATAACAGACATTCGGTTTTCGGACAAATGACGAGCGACATGGCAATCTTGGAAAGCATCCGAAACGGCGATGTTATTACCAAAGTTACCATCAGCGAAGAATAATTTTTAAGTAAATGTTAGAGGCGGATAGTTTAAATATCCGCCTCATATTTTATTAAGTAGGGGCTATGGCTAAACTGGTTCTTGATTTACACGATATTTTTAATAAAGGCGCATCGATTGATGCTGAGCTTAACCGTATTATTAACGATGCCGTCTCCAAAAAAATTAACCTGGTTGAAATTATCCCCGGTAAAGGCTCAGGGCAATTAAAGAAAAGGGTCTTGCGTTTCCTAAACCAACCCGAGATTAAAAAACTCTATCACCGCATTGAAAAAGACGATAAAAACTTCGGGCGCATTTTTGTCCACTTCAGGTTTTAAATATTTCTAAGCCCCCGAAATCAGGGCGACATTAAAAGATGAAATCAAATTTAAATCATTTGGTGCCGACCCTTTTAATCTAACCGCAAAATCATCGCAAACGATGCACAATTTACTTGCGATATCACTTTGAAGCGCTTCGGACATTGCAGAATGGGCTCCCAAAGGCAGCAAATGGCATTCCGCGGTGCCGGTGCCGATACAGGCAAAGTTTACCGATACTTGTACAAGCCCGTTATGGTGGCCTTCAATCGGGAACGACGACCAACCGAGAGAACTTGTTCCGACACCTTGCAATAAGCGGATAATATTAATCTCGGCAAAACCGCTATCAACCCACAAGAAAATATCGATTACGTTTCCGATACCGAGATTAAAATTTTCTTTGGTTAAATCCCAGCTTACATAATTATCCGCTCCGCTAATTTCAAATTGTCCGCTTACGGCTTGGGCCCCGTTTACCTCAACGCAATAAAAGAGTTTGGTTGCGGGTTCCTCACCGCCAAGGGAAACAATCGAGATATTGAGCCGCTGGCATAACAAACAAACCTTTAATACGGGGCTTATCGGAGCAGGGGTTATTAGCGTCGCAATTAAATCGGGGTTATCCGCTTTGGACGTATTTTCAATTGTAAGTGTTTCCGATAACAAATTCCCCGAATCGCTTAGCGGCGAGGCATAGGTTATCTTTTCCGCTCTTTGATGTGTATCCGAATGATATTTATTTGCCATTTTACGCACCTTGCCCTTCGTAATCGATTTGATATTCGGTTTCACCCGAGCCGTTTTTAACTTGCAAAACCAAACGATGCCATTGCCTTTTATAGTGTATTTGGGCAATTTCAGCGGCAAGTAGTGTGTTTTCCGGTATTATTTCAACGGTAATCCCGTTATCACCGGCGCCGCCATACATTTTGTATTTAAGCGAATTGGACATCCCTGTGTTTTTTAAAAGGATTGTTTTTTCGCCCATCTCCGACACACCCCAATCCAAGGCATCAGTATAATTAGCGGTGGTTACCCCTAATTTAGAACCTTTTTCGACTTTCCACATAAATAAACCTCCAATAGAACAATAGTTCTTATTCTAAGGAGTGGGGAAAATCAGGTCAACGGAGTTTTGGCGTAAAGGGCTATTTGAGAGGAGAGATTTTAAGATTAAAAAGGCCTTTAAGCATACCGAGGCTTTGCGCTAAGAAGTTTAATAAGAAATAGGGGATATATTGCGGCTTACCTTTTAGCACAGAAAGCGCTATCCAATAGAGAAGTATTAGCGGCGGCCAAAAACGCGGGTTAAAAACGCCGTACTTTTTGATTAAACGCGGGAGAGCCGTAGCTTGATTTGCGCGCGCTTTAAAAACGCTTTTGCAATCCGCTCGGTGGTGATGATAAACAAAGATATAGGAAATCTTTTGTTTGCAGGCGTCTTTTTGGAGCCTTGTTGTAAAATCCAAATCATCACCGTGGGTAATAAACGCATCAAACCCGTATTTTAAAACGGTATCCTTTTTTAAAACAGTTGCCTGCAACCCGCCTGTTTTGCGTCTTTTTTCAAGCAATTTGGAGTTCCAATCAATTGCACGCTCCCAATAGGTAGAAGTGTTGGCAGGTTCAACCGTTGCTGCCACACTTGCGAAACCGCCCTCTTTTAATTCATTAATCAGATTCGAGAGAACATTGGGGGGAAGAATAATATCCGAATCGACATAGGCGATATATTCTTGGGTTGCCTTTTCTGCCCCGATTTGATGGGCAAAACCGGCGCCTAAACCGTTATCGGAATAAATTAGCGACGTATATTTAACGGCAATTTCCAATGTTTTATCCTTTGATAAACCGTCAACAACAATTATTTCAGCCGCATTATTTATTTTTACAGACTCCAGGCATTGTTCTATAAATTTTTCTCCGTTTTTGACTGGTATAATTACAGATATCGGTAAGCGGTTCATAAATCCTTTCAGTTTAAGGTTAAGTTTTTATAAATTTTGGCGTGTCCGTTATTGTAAATAAGGTTATTTGATTCCAGTTCCCAAATAAGCCCAAGCCACTCTTTACTTGTTTTGTCGATATCAAAAACATCGCGATAAGATTGATCAAACCTCTCGGTAAGGGCAAAAAGGGCAGTGGCAGAGCTATTCTGAAACTGCTCTGATTTTTCTTGTATGGAAGCCCAAAGTTCCTTTTCGCTGTTTATATCCCACGGTTGGGCGGGGTGTGCAAGCACGGCATCCGGTATGTAAAAAGCAAAAGAATAGACGGTAACCCCATCGGATATAAAAAGGAGTTCATTTTGGTTAAAATTATTTGCGACAAACTCCCCCGATCTAAGCTCGTATTTATAAATCGACTGGGTATTAATACTCGCATGATTAACCAAGAAAGTGGGTAAGGCAATCAATATCAAAAGTGCGGATAATAAAAGAGGCATATAATTTTGAGTACAAGTAATTTTTCCGCGGTATAAAATATCCGGCACTTTATAGAGAGCGCGAATAATTATCGGCGCTATTAAATAAGGGGCATAGACTAAAATCCTGTGCCACTGGGTCCCCTCTCCGAAAGCCAAGATTGCAATCAGCGAAGCAATCAGTATCCCCCACAAAGCCCCGGTTTCAACCGTTTCGTTAAAATCGAGTTTTTTGATTTTAAAAGCGTTCCTTAAAGCCAAAATAATACCTAAAAGATAAAGCGCGGCCAGCCAAAAATATCTGGTTAGGCCCGCCCATAAGGGAGTATCGGCAGCAAGCGATTGAGAGGCAGTTCCAAATATTGGCATTAATCTTTCCAGCGGATTATTAAAAGCGGCAATAAAATCTTCAATATGGGCGGTTAAATCCCCAAACATGCGTGTCGCCCAAAATATTTGCCAGCTTAAAAATACGAACATGCAAAAAATAATCAATGTTATCGGGAACGTTTTTTGTTTTTTGAGTCTGTTAATAATATAAATACCGCTTAGCGCAAAAATGAAAAACAGCGAAGAAGGGAGATAAGTAATTGTAAGAGCAACAAAAGATAGTATAAATAAAACCATCACGGGCGGATTATCGAGTTTGTTATCCTTTGTCAGTAAATAAAAAAGGATAACAAAGAAAACAGAAGCCGTAACAGCGGGGTGAAAAACCGTTCTGGTAATCAGCAAAGCCCCGCAGATCAGAAAAATTACCGCTAAAGAAGCGGCCTGTTTATTTTTTAAAAGACGGTTAAACAACAAATATAAAAAGATTGCCTGAATTATACTGCAAAAAATAAGAAAAAAGGTGCGGATTTGGGTGATATCGATACCGGTTATTTCAGACAAGGCAAAGCCGGTAAGATGAATTCCGGGGTATTGAAAATAAGCCAGTGTATCATGGGAAAACGGAATTTCTTGAACTTGTGCAAGGTATTTGACATGCCCCATATTAACCAGTCCGTCACACCAGCCGCCGTAAGGGGTAATTACAACCCAAAATCCAAAGAAAACAAGCGCAAATATTGCAATAAGAAGAATCCTTTGCCACTCATTTATACGGGTAAGTAGTAAAATCAGTAAAACCGTTATCCAAAGCAAAAACAAAACACAAAAAAGCCATAACTTATCGCCAAAAATATAAAGCGATTCAACAGAAAAATATTGAAATTTAAGCTTTACGGGGAATAAGAAGATTGCCGAGCTCAGAAGAAGTAATACAATCCAAAGTAATTGGCGTACGTATCCGGGAAGAATCGGTATCAGTTCCGGCGCTTTTTTGAGAAATTCGCTCAACTTTCTTTTTTCTCCGCATTTTTTAGATAAACCGTTAAGAAAACATTTGCCCCCTGGTTGGTGCGGGTAACAAGTTTTAACGGTAATGTTAAAACCGTAAGAATCGGAAAAAATACTTTGAGATAGAAGATGCCAAGTGTTCTTAGAGCTATTTTTCGCAAGCTCTTTTTATCGGGAGAGACAGCGGAAAGCTTTCTGCCAACGGTTTTTGCCACAAACTTTTCCGCAAGCGCGTTAATTCCAATCTTTTGGCTAATAAAGTTACTCCAACTGCGTTCAAATAACTTATACGGTTCAACTTCAAAAAGACTTGCATTAAATCCGTACATGTTAAAAACCGTTAAAAGCGCCAAAAGGTTCCATCTGGTAAGATGGCAGGGCGGCAAATCCCATTCTTCTCTCAAAAAGCGTTCCGATTTAAACCGCCAACGATTACAATTTGGAACACTAAGTGCTACAATTCCACCCGGATTTAATAACCTTTTTACATAATCTATAAAATCAGGAATGTTATCAATATGTTCCAGCACTTGAAAAAAGACGATAACATCAAATTTTGCGTTCGGATTTCGAGCAGCAAACTCTTGGATAGTAAGAGGAAAGAGTTTATCTGATGCCAATACGTTTTGGCTGAATTTAAGCGTTACAACGGCTGTATCGATTCCTGTAACATCATAACCGGCACTTATCGCTTGCTTAATAAACTCACCGTTACCGCATCCGACTTCAAGCAAACTCCCGCCCTTGTTCGGTGAAATTTCTAAAAACCGTTTATGCTCCCAGCGGACGCTGTATAACCCCAAATCCGATAATGCGACGGCAATCCCTCCGCTATCGTATTTATCACCTGAAATAGATTCCAGCGGTAACCAAAACATTACCGTGCAAATATCGCAACAAAACAGCGAGTACCCTTTATAGGTGCTAACCAAGTTTTTATTTGTTTCGTTTTTACATACCGGACATTTCATTTACAGATAGAGCCTCACAATAAAGCATCCCGGAAAACTTCAAGCATTTTTAGCGCCATTTTTTGGGTAGAATAATTCTCTTCGACGTTTCTTCGGGCGTAAGCCCCCATTTTAATTTTCTCGCTTGGGTTTTGTAACAGGTATTCAATCCTATCGGCAAGTTCCTGTTCGTCTCCCAGTCTAACAATAAAACCGCTTTTATTGTTTTGAATACGCCAAGGCATAGTGCCGATATCGGTCCCGATAACCGGCTTACCGCTTGCCATAGCTTCCAACTGCACCACCGGATCAAGGTCAACCAAAGAAGGGACAACTACCGTATCGCAAGCGGAATAAAGCATAATTTTATCTTCAAGCGGAATAACTCCGGTAAAGGTAACATGACTTTCTAAATTAAAGCCGCTAATCATTTGTTTTAATTTTACGGTATAACCGTCTGCCGCTTTATTAAGGGTATCGAAGTATTTTACGGGGCCGACAATTAAAAAGTGCGCATTGTTTCTTTTGTAAGTGTTAATAAAGATATTTGCCGCTTTTATAAGATACTCAACACCTTTTTCGGCACAAACCCTGCCTACAAAAAGAATAACAGCCTTATTTTCCAGCCTGTATTTTTTGATAATTTCAGTTGCATCATAACCGGGCTTATATTCTTGCAAATCGATTCCGGCGGGAACAATTCTTACTTTTCCGGCTGGCACCGCTACCTGTTGCACTATTTTAGCGGCGATTATTTCGTTGGCAATCACCGTTAATTTGGAAGCTTTAATTACTTTGTTTTCAATATAAATTGCTATTTTATCAATTAAGCCGTATTTCATTTTTGTGCGTCTGATAATATGGCTGCCGTAAACTGTTTTCTTTTTTAGATTCGCGTTTAAAAGAAACAGACAAACACCAAAAATCGGAACGCAAAGATAAATAACATCGCTTTGGTTTAATTTGAGCCACTTATTTACTTTAAAAGCCCAAATTATTTGAAACAGAAAAAACTTTAAGGTATACGGAAGCCCTCTCAGTAAACCTTGCTTTAACCTGATTATATTAACGCCGTTTATAATTTCATGTTGAGGATCATCTTGAGAATATTTGCGGTCGATAATAAAAATATTATGCCCCAATTCGGATATTTGTTTTGCCAAATTAAACAAATGGGCCTCAACCCCGCCTCCGGTTTGGGGAGGAATCCGCAGCCATCCGCCGCTAATAAGAACTATATTCATTATTTTTCTTCTTTAATACCGATAATCAGTAAATCGGAGCCGTTAAAAGGTTTCTGCAAAACTTTGTTACCGATTGCAAATATAAGAGATCTAATCCGAACCAATATTTTAATGCTAACCAGGCTTAAAAATGCCTGAAGCGAATTTTGGGATTTAGGGGGCAAAGGCGGCATTCCGCCGGTATAACATGAATCCAATTTAATATTTGTTATCCCGTATTTTTCCAAGGCCGATAAATAAACGTAATGCTTATTAATTGTGCGGTTCGGGGTATCCCAACCCTCTTTTAAAACCCACCCGCGTAGCAGCGGCAAATCCTCAACCCAACGGCTGAACTTAACTGCCGCACAGGATTCATTGGGCTCCGCCATCGCAATTTTACCGCCCGGTTTTAAAACGCGCATTAATTCAGAAACAGCCAAATTAACATCCGGAAAGTGGTGCAATACCCAACCGCAAAAACAAATATCAAACGTATTATCATCAAATGGCAGGCTTTCCAAATCCCCTTGGGACGCTTTAAAAGTAACGCCTTTTTCGGCTGCCCTTCTGTTTGCAACCTCAACTCCGGCAGGGGAAATTTCGATACCGGTGACCTCATTAACTTGCGTTGCAAGCATTATGCCGTAAGTACCGGGGCCGCAACCGGCATCCAATATTTTTTTACCGCAAACATTTGCAAGCCCCAAAAGTTCCAAATGAGAAAGGCGCACTTTATATCCGCGTGAATCCTCCAGCCAATCATCTTCCGGTGTACCGCTGCCAACCAATATCTCAATTGCTTTATCTTGTTTTATTACCATAGTTAAACCTTGCTAGCCGCAAACTCCAATATTTCCGTTAGTGTTTCTTCTAAAGTTATAATCGGTTCCCAACCCAACCTCCTTAATTTGGTGCAATCTCCGATAAGCACCGGTTCATCCAGCGGGCGGAGTAATACAGGGTTTGTTTTGGCTGTTACGGAAATGCCTGAGAGCTTAATAATTTTATTTAAGACTTCATGTATGCTTACTCCATATCCGGAAGATATGTTATACACCTCACCCGGGGTGCCTTTTTCGGCTAAAACGGAAAAGGCCTTGATTGCATCCTTAATATTCAAAAAATCCCTGATTACGTTTAAGTTACCGGTTTCCATTACCTTTGTTTTGGACTTTTCGGCTTCGATTACACGAAGCGCAAAATCATAACAAACCCCGCTTTTTTTCTGTGCGCCGATTACGGAAAAAGGGCGCGTATAAATTATATTTAAGCCGTAATTTTTATGGTAAAGGCGCGCAAATTGCCCCATCGTGGCTTTACTTACGGCGTAAGGATTGGCAGGAAATAAAGGGTGGTCTTCTTTAACAGGTAAAGATGAACCGGTATTACCGTATTCCGAAGATGAGCCGGTAATTAAGATCCGTGGGTTGATATCCGCACATCTTACGGCATCAAGCAAGTTTAACGTACCGCTAACGTTAACGTTTAAATAATTATGCGGGGCTTCCCACGAAGAAGTAATCGAACTTAGAGCGGCAAAATGAAAGATGCAGTCCGGATTTATCGCTTTGATATTTTCCTCTAACCCGTCTTTATCTAAAATGTTTTGTTTAATAATATGTGCTGATTTTTTAAGTTCTTCCGTTGGTGAAATGTTATTAACAAATCCGTAAACTTCAACACCCGTTTGAAGCAGATATTGGGCAAAGTTGGATCCGATAAAACCGGCAACCCCCGTAATTAAACATTTTTTCATATTTGGAACTGTTTCCCTTTTAACGCTATCTTATAGATAGTACTTACTATTTTTAATGCCGCGAACCCGTCATCGCCGCTGCCGATTGGCTCTCTTTTTTCTTTAATTGCGGAAGTAAATTCCTCCCATTCCTTAGCCCATGAGATATCGGCGCCGCGAAACTCGGTGGTTTCATCTTTAAACGGTCCATAAAAATTTCGTTTACCGACTGTTAGTTTTTCGGTTCCGTATGCGCCTCCCAGTCCTTCGATAATGATGTATCCGTTTTTGCCGAATATTTCAAACAGGAATTGGTTTTTCCATTGCGTAAGGCTGGAATGAAGTGAGGCAATCTGACCTTTTTCTGTTTCCAAAATCACGAAGGCATTATCCTCAAGGGATGCCGTTTGCCAAAAATTGGTGGCAATATGCCCTGAAATTCGATTAAAATCACCCAAAAACCAGCGGAATAAATCGATTGCATGAATCCCTTGTTCCGTTAAATGTCCTCCGCCAACAATATTAGAATCCGCCCTCCATTCCTTTTCGTACCCCGGCCTCCCGCAAATACCGTAAACACAACGAATAAAATTGATTTCACTGATAGTTCCTTCGTTAACCAACTCTTTGGCCTTAAAAACGGCAGGATGATGGCGATGATTAAAACCGCACTTGAGAATCACATTGTTATTTTTGGCCGATTCCAGCATTCTTTGGGCTTCCTCTAAGGTATTGGCAAGCGGTTTTTCACAAAGAAGATGCTTACCGGCATTTGTTGCGGCAATTGCCATTTCGGGGTGGAGGTTGGGGGGAGTACAAATCAGTACCGTGTTAATATCATCTCTTTCGATTATATCTTGCCAGCGTGCGCTTGCTTCGCAATTAAAATCCTTAGAGATATTTTCGGCATCCTCGATATTTTTTGAACTAACCATCACCAGTTTACTTTCGGAGTGTTCTTTAAACACGGAAGCACGTCGTTTGCCCTGTAAACCGGCGCCGATTATCCCAACCCTGAATTTATAATCCGCATTTTTTAATTCAGACAATTTATTTCCCTCTTCCGATACCGATATAAGAAAATCCGAGTAATTCCATCTCTTTCATATTGAGCATATTCTTTACGTCAATTAAAATCGGGGTTTTCATTATCTTTTTAATCTCACAAAAATCAAGCGCTTTAAATTCGGGCCATTCGGTAATAAAGGCCAATGCGTCGCTGTTATTTGCGGCGGAATAAGCATTATCACAAAACTCAAACGCAAGGGGCTTCTTTAGAACGCTGATATCGGCACAAGGGTCGTAAGCCTTGACCTTTGCACCTTTTTCTATTAACTCGGCAATAATTGTAAGGGCCGCCGAGCGGCGCAGTGTATCGGTATGGGGTTTATAGGTTAGCCCCAAAACACTGATATTTAAATTTACAAGCGAATTAAATTTCCGTTCCAATTTGGAGATTACAATTGAATTTTGTTTGCGGTTAATCGCTAATACGCTATCGGTTAGCAGTGTATCGCAATTATTTTCCTTCCCGATTTTTTGGATTACTTTTAAATCGCGCGCTAAAGTTCCGCCGGAAAAGCCCAGCCCCGGAAGAAGCGGGATTCCATTCCCGATACGGCTATCGGAGTGCAAAACCTGCATAACATCCAGCGCATCCGCTCCCACCTCATCGCAAATATTGGCAATTTCGTTGCAAAAACTAATCGATGTTGCCAGAAACGCATTTAAGGCATGTTTAGCCGCCTCGGCGCTGCGTAAACCCATTTTAATAATCGGAGCATTTGTAACTGAGAAAAATTTTTCGGCTTTAGTAAGAGCATTTTCCGAATCGGCGCCGATAATAATCCGATCCGGTTGTTTAAAATATGCGATAGCATTCCCCAGCTTCAAATTTTCGGGGCTGTAAACGATATCAAAGCGGGCGGCGGGGTTTTCGGCTTCAATTATTGTTTTTAATACATCACAAGTGCCCACCGGAACTTGGCTGCATATAATTAGCAAGGTTTCACTTTGCAAATAGGGAGCGATGCTTTTACAAATTTCTCGAATAGGGGATAAATCAACTTCGTCGTTATCGTCAAGCGGGGTATCGGCAGTAATCATAATATAAGGGCATCCGCTAACGGTATTTGCAATATCCGCGGTATAACAAAGCGCACCCGATTTAATATTGCCAATGACTTGCTCTTTTAGGTTCGGCTCATAAATTGGAGGAATCCCTCGGTTTAAGTTTTTAACTACTTCAATATCGCTGTCAACACCGATAACACGATACCCCAAATCAGCCAAACCGGCAGAATAAACACAGCCAAGATGCCAAAGGCCGATAACACAAACGTTTTCCATCTATTATTCCTTACCTAAAAGCTGCCTTGCGGCTATTCGAACCGCTTCATCGGATGTATAGCGCGGCATCCAACCGAGGTTTTTGACTTTATCTATATTAAAACGGACATACGGTGCATCACCGCGCCAACCGCGGCTGCCGCCGGTATATTTATAGGTTACGTTTTTTAAACCCATTTCATTACAAACAATATCGGCAATTTTTGTTACGGTAGTGCAAGTATCCGCTCCCAAATTAAATACATCACAATTTTGTGTCGATTTTTCAAAAACGGTTAACATCCCTTGAATGCAATCCTCAACCGTAAAAAAGTTTTTTTCTTGCTTCCCGTCGCCTAAAATTTCCAGCTCGTGGGGGTTAGTTTGCAGTTTTTTTATAAAATCAAGAATAACACCGTGCCACATATTTGCCCCGACAACATTACCGAAACGGAAAATACAGGCACGTATATCAAATAAATGGCAATAGGCTGAAACCAAACCCTCGCCGGCTAATTTACCGGCACCGTATAGGGATATCGGGAGTAAAGGCCCATCGGTTTCAACAAGTTTTTGCGGGGGAACATCGCCGTAAACGGTAGCGCTGGAGGCAAAAATTAAATTCTTTATATTGAGGTTACGCATACTTTCCAATATGCAATAAGTACCGATTGTACAGTTTTTAAGGTCCCAATCGGTGTTGGTATTACCTTTGATGATATCGGTGTTAGCAGCCAAATGCCAAACTGTATCGTGGCCGGGCATAAATTGATTAAGTTTTGCAATATCTAAAATATCCGCTTCAATAAAACGAAAGTTCGAATCACTTAAATAGCGTTCAATCAGTTTTTTGTTTCCGGTTGATAGATTATCGTAAACCGTAACCGAACTCCCTTCACTTAGTAACCTTTTAACAATATGGCTCCCGATAAATCCTGAGCCGCCGGTAATAAAATATTTTCTCATTCAAGTTGCCTCATGTTATAAAATTTATGGACTGAAATATTTTTCGGTAAAGCCGGTTAAGCGCGGCGTTTTATGAGCCGAAAAACCCAAGGCTACGTAAAATAAAACACTTGCGGTTAACCCTAGCGTTTTAAACGCCTGCTGCGGATTTTTAAAAATTAAAACGGTTGTTTTAGGGATTAATTTTAAAAATATGCGCTTAAGTAAATCTTTTTCCCTGTTTAATCCTTGAAGGTCCGAATCATGGGGATAAGCCTTTTTTAATAACGATTTTGAATATCCCTGCCAATAGGATTGCCCTCGAATAAATCTTTGATTTAAGCGATAGGCATATACCCTGTGCCAAACCTTTATATCGGGGTCGAATATAATTTGCTTGGCGGATTTTAAACGCAGATTAATTGAAAATTCGGCATCGTCAACAACCGGGCCGACTTTGGTTTTAATCTCTCCCTGATGCCCGAATTTATCCGCAAACATACAGTAACTAAAAGCCTCTTTCTTAAAAGCCATATTCATCCCGCCGGCACACCTTACAGGCTTAATTTCGTTAATATTTAAAAAGGCGGTGCAGCTTACCAGCCAGTAAAATTCCGTAGGTAACCATTGAAGCGCGCCGTTTTCCCATAGAGGGAGTGCCTGACCGGTCACCCCGATAATATCCTTACCTCTAAATACTTCTACCACTTTTGCGGCCCAGTCCGGAAAAAGAACTGTATCGTCATCAACAAAAGCTATTATTTCACCCCGAGCCCTTTCTACCCCGGCATTCCTGGCTCCCGATGGGCCCAGGCGCTCTTTGGTAAAATAAACAAGTGTGTTATAGATTTGTTTTTCTTTTAGAAATTGATTAATCCGAGAATACAATTCTTCCGAACGTTCGATAATCAAAATCGTTTCCATATTTGCATAACTTTGGGCGCTTACAGAAGTTAATAGCGCCAAAATATCATTTAGCCGTTCCATAGTATAGGAGGGGATAATCAGCGACAGAAGAGGGGTTTGTATATTCATATCTATTTCTCGGATAAGGCTTCCTTAAAGAACTTAAAATCGGCAGCATGTTTTACGGAGGATACCCCAATCACAACCCCTTTTATTTGGGGGATTTCGTTAATATAACGGATTGCCTCATCCGGTTTTAAATACCCGCCGGCAAGGATACTCATCGCAATTACCTCGGTTTGTGGGATTTTTTCCAATATTTCTTCGCATTCTTCTCGGGTCGGGTTCATTTGAAAGCCTGCCTTGTTAAAAGGCGCTACAATTACCGTTTGTGTCAGATCAATTTCCAATTCCAACAGATTTTGAATAAGGAGGACGGGATTACGTGTTATAAAACCGGGTTGAATCCCCATTCCCGACATA
Organism: Dehalococcoidales bacterium; assembly: GCA_041656115.1. NCBI lineage: Bacteria > Bacillati > Chloroflexota > Dehalococcoidia > Dehalococcoidales > Dehalococcoidales bacterium. Next base: position 27,881 of record JBBAED010000002.1, read on the forward strand.
AATTTAATAAATGATTGGAATAACCAGCCCATTTTTAACGATAATGCCATTTCGGTTACTATCTCGTGCAGTAAAAAGCAATTAGGGCCATGTTTCGATTTTAAAACAGTTTGTATTTTAAATATTTCATGATACAAATATGCTTTCATTAACGCCTTGGGGTTTTGCAAAAGAACCCCTTTAAACCCGTAATAAATTGCCTTTAAGTTCCCTGATTTTAAGATTTGCTTCGCCAAATAGATTGCCATCCCGGGGGTTCCCAGCTGTGAGGCAAGCCTGACATAATCCGAAGCGGCTGGGGCGATTGCATATAAAGCGGGGTGTAAACCTTGTTTAGTGATTATATCCACGATTTTTAAAGTAAACCCGTTTACTGAAAACATAAACCCGTCAGCGCCGTTTTCAATAGCAATTTTAAGCAAACTTGTGCAGTATTCGGGATTATCTAAATCTCCGCTTCGCGTACGTGCTTTATCTTGTGATAAGTGACTTACCCCGTGAAAAGGGTTATCGCCCACTAAAAGCAGCCTATGACCTTGCATTTTTTACCTGTTCAATTAAATAATCGATTTTAGCAGCCGTATTAAAATCGGGGAAGGCCTTTTTATTTGCAATAATAGCGCTAATAAAATGCTTATTTTCGCGATAATATTCAGGAGCTCCCAATAAAAAAGGTACGTTATCGCTTAGGTCGTGCCTATACAATAATTTACTCTCACCGCAATTAAAATCGAGGTTGATTCTATCTGAATTTACGGAAATAGAGCCTTTTTCGCCGCTGATTATTAACCCGAATTCGGGCAAGCGATATCCTTCTTTTACCCATGAAATATCAAAATCAGCGGTTATACCGCTTGAATTTCGAACGCTAAACTTTGAACCGTTATCGATACCCAATTGATTATTGCTATCTTGGCTAACGGATATTAGTTCAAATTCACCGAATAGCCAAAATGCCAAATCGATAATATGCGCCCCCAAATCACGGGTTGCACCGCCTTTAACCGCAAGGGGATTGGCAATATTTTGGCTAAAATCCGAGGCATAGGCATAAGCCTTAAAGGAAATAATTTTACCGATGGTGTTATCTTTTAAAAACTCTGCCGTTTTTTGATACGTTACGGCAAATCGGCACATATATCCCACCATATTAACCCCGCTGGATTGCTCTGCAAGTTGACATAAGCACTTGGAATCCTCAAAAGAACCGGTTAAGGTTTTTTCAACAAAAATGTTTTTTGTTATCCCTTTTTCGTAAAGATTTTTGATTACGCCGTAATGGGTGGGGATGGGGGTGGTAACATAAACCGCATCATACCTATCGGCAGCAAATTTTTTATAATTATCGGTAACTAAAACACCGCTAACGGCTTTACTTAAAAACCTTTTCATTAGCGGGCTTTGATCATAAATTGCAACAAGCCTTGTCCCGGGGATATTATTAATAATTCCGGCGTGCAATAAGCCCATTTTTCCGATACCGATTATTGCAACTTTTAATTCTTTATCCAATCTCTTATAGCCTTTTTCGTTAGAATCGTTCTTTAATGATTACCCAAAAATCGAAAAATCCTTGCCTAAAAGCGGACACCTTGCTGACATTTGCGATACGCCCGTTATCTATTTGACGCACTTCAGCCACTCTTAGCCCTCTTTTTTTAGCCTTAATAAGCATTTCCTGTTCCATCTCAAACCCGTCGTAGCAAAGATTTAAGTTTAAGAAACTGGTTTTTCGAATTGCATTATATCCGGAACAGACATCCGTATAAGAAGTACCAAACAATAAATTAGTGGTTTTTGTTAAAACCCAATTACCGAATTTATGATGCAAGGGCATTATCGGAGAAGTGTTCAAAAAACGAGTACCCTTTACTAAATCGAATCCGTTTAACAAGGGTTCTATGTATTGCGGCAAATCACAGGGGTCGGTGGAACCGTCCGCATCTATAGTAATTACTATTTCACATTTGGCATCATTAAAACCGCACTTAATTGCATTTCCTTTACCTGTTTTTGATTGTTTAACAATTTTTATGGCAGGGTTCAGTTTTTTGGCAGTCTCAATTGTGTTATCGGTTGAATGCCCGTCTACCAAAATCACTTCGTCTACCCAATCGGGGATTTTAGGCAGAACATATTGCAGATTTTCTTCCTCGTTTAAGGCACAAATTAAAACAGTAATTGGCGGACAGTTTTCCGGTTTTTTAACAGGCATAAAATTTAACTATCCTCTGCAAAACATTTCCGCTGTTTTTTCGGCATCGGCAATAAAATGACGTACCGTTTCACGCGTATAACGATGGTCGGCCATTTTGGTTAATATTATCGGCGGAATTGTAACGACATGAGCGCCGGCTAAAGCCGCAGAAACAGCATCTCCAACAGAACGAATGCTGCCGACAATAACCTTACTTTTATATTCCCAGCGCTTTAGCCAAAGGGTTGAATCGCTAATAACTTTGTTGGCATCGCCGCCCTCATCCGAAATCCTCCCTGCAAAAACACTGATATAGCTGACTCCCGCTTTAGCCGCCATCATCAATTGCGCAACAGAAAGCGTTGCCGTGGCATTAACTTTAACCCCGCAATTTTCGAGCTGCCTCATAACACCATAGCACGGAACACCGTTTTGATTTATCTGCGGAATCTTAACAACAATGTTTTCGGCTAACATATTGAAATGGTGTGCCTGTAAAAGCATTTCGGAAATATTATCGGTTGTTACTTGGGTAAATACAGGGCAGGGGAATACTAAATTTGCGATTTCTTTAATTCGATTTTCTGTATCGCAAACCCCATCTTTTAACATAATTGAAGGGTTAGTTGTAACTCCGTCAATAACCCCCAAATCGGTCCACTTTTGAATCTCATTTATATCCGCCGAATCCAGAAATATCTCCACAATCGCTCCTTTAAATAATTGAATTGAGTTCCAAAGTATTTTTTACAACCGAAACCGCTTGCAACAGATTTGGGCATATGTAATCCGGTTTAACGGAATGTTCTTCCATGTAGCGGCATAACTCGCACTTTTGTTTGCCGATCAGAATTGTACAGCAACCGGCGCTTTTTCCGGCTTGGATATCGGTTAATCCGTCACCAATCATCCATGATGATTTGAGATCGATATTGAATTCACGGGCAGCTTTAAAAATAAGCCCTGGGTTTGGTTTACGACACTCGCAAACTTGTTTTAAATCGGGAACAATTGCCTCGGGATGATGCAAACAATAGTAATCCGCATCAATTGAGGCGTTTTCTTTTACCAATTCATTTAGAAGATGAAGACGAATTGCCTCAAATGTTTTTTCCGACATCTGTTTTTTGGCAATTGCCGGTTGGTTCGAAACAATAATTATTTTGTATCCGCTTTGGCGAAACATGCGAATAGCTTGAGGGACATTTTGAATAATTTCCAATTGTGAAACAAGGAACGGGGAATCAATAATTCCTTGTTCTTGATGATATATCAATTTATTTATTACGCCGTCACGGTCAAGAAATATGGCTTTGTTCATAATTAAATAAATATCACTTCTATTTAAGAGATTCCCATTTCATTTCCGAAGATTTTAATTTCGGATGTGTAACTATTAAATGCCAAATTAGGGCTTGAAACGACTCTGTGTGCGGTGTTAGCGTATCTTTGTTAACAGTCGGAATAACAATACAACTATCAGCAATTTTAGCGGTATAGCCACCGTCACGTCCGACAATACCAAGAACAGTAACACATTTACTTTTTGCAAATTGGAGCGCCTTTACCAAATTAACGCTAATACCGTTTTCAATACTGCCGCCCCCAACGGAAAAAACAAAAACGGCATCATTGGCACTTAAACGGCTAATCTTTAACCACTCCACAAAAACTTGTTCCCAGCCATTATCGTTAATTTGAGCGGTTAGCTCGGAGGCATTATCAAGCGGGGTATAGCATTCAATACCGGCAATTTTCCTAAAATCATTTACGGCATGTGTTGCGTTTGCAGCACTGCCGCCAAGCCCCAAAAAGAACAAACGACCGCCCCTTTGACGAATATTAGAGATAATATTAACCGCCGCTTCAACCTCTTTTTTGTTGATTAAATTTATTATTTCAATTGCTTCGGCAAAGTATTGTTCTGTATAGATCATCGGTTCATCACCATTGTATTTGATAGGATTTTGGTTCCGTCAAAATCAAAATGAAACCTTTCCCACCTAATCCCTTTGTTTTCCAGCGTTTGGATTAATCTTTTTTTCTGTCCGTTTTGAGAGTAAAACATTAAAAAACCACCACCGCCGGCGCCGATAAGTTTCCCGCCGATAGCGCCGTTTTTAAGAGCCAATTCATAGCATTCATCAATAAAAGGATCGGATATTTTATCCGAACGTTTTTTCTTAAGTTCCCAGTGAATATTCATTAATTCACCGAGCATATCCAAGTCACCGGATTCAAGATATTTTCTGGTTTGCAAAGCGATTTCTTTAATTTGATGTAAGTTCTCAATTGTCGGAGAATAATTGCAAATTGATTTATCGTTTTGCTCTCTTAAAATATCCGAGGCGCTTCTTTCTTTGCCGGTAAAAAATAAAACTAACCGGTTTTCAAGCTCATCAATATCATCATTTGAAATTGCCAACGGTTCAGCGATTACGGTCCCGTCTTTTTCAAACACAAGGCACGTAAGCCCTCCGAAAGCGGCCATATATTGGTCTTGTTTCCCGATTGGTTCCCCCAACAGCTCAATTTCAATATGGCAAGCCTCTTCAGCCAGATTTCTTTGAGTGGTATAGTCTTTATTGTAAATATGTAGCGCATTTAAAAGGGCAACCGTAAAGCTTGATGAAGAACCCAATCCGCAGCCGGCAGGCACATCCGCAGCGGAGTGTAGTTCAATGGAGCGTTTAATTCCGATAAATTCTAAAGCATGGCGGAATATTCGGTGTTGAATTTGAGAAATATCGTTCACAATTTCCGTTTGTGAATAATTTAAGCGAATGTTATCGTAAAATCTTTTATGTGCGGTGATATTGCAATATTTATTGATTGCCCCGGCAATTAAAAATCCGCCGTATTTAGCATAATAAGACGGTAAATCCGTACCGCCGCCGCCCAAAGTTAACCGCATCGGAGCTCGAGATAAAATCATTTAGCGGTATTTACCAACTTTCTAAAATCTTCTAAACCCGGTATTGAACCAATTTCATAGAAGCGTTCTTTTACTTCAAAAGCCAATAATTCTCTTTTGTCGATAAGGAAATTAAAAAGGCTCCCCAAATCACAGAAGGTACTTGAGGGGATTTCTGCAAGAACATCTTTACGGAAAATATTAACACCGTATTCAATATAATTCATTTCAAAAAGGGAATTAAGTTTATCGTATTTGATTACAAGATTATCTTTTACTGTGGTATTACTCGGAGAATAACAATTGTTATTTTTGTAGACAGTCATAAGTGCACGCTTGTTATTGGATTTAAAAAGGCGTAAAGCCTCAGAGAAGTTTAAAGATATAAACGAATCACCGTAGATTGTATAAAAAATATCGTCCAGCATTGATTCTGCATTTTTAAGCGCACCCGCCGTTCCGAGCGGTTTTTCTTCATAACTGTAATATATATCTAAACCAAAATCTTTTCCAGTACCAAAATATTCCTCGATTTGAGAACCCAAATGCCCCAAACAGATTAAAACTCTCTTAAATCCGTTTGCTTTAAGCATTTTCAGTTGGTATTCCATAAACGGTTTGCCGTTAATCGGAATCATCGATTTTGGTTGGCAAACAGAAAGCTTACCCAGCCTGGTAGCAAGGCCACCGGCGATAATGACTATTTGAAGATCGTTCGAAGTATTTAGCATATAATAATTTTTTACTAATCGTTAAATTTAAAAAAACCGATACAGATAACAGTATAATTAAGATGTTAAAAGATTGGGAACTTAAACAAGACGATTTGATTCCAGCCGTTTACTGCTTTGGTATTAGTACCCCAACAGGGCAGCGCTTAACACACTCCAAACAAAAATCACAATGGGTACCGTTACCGAAATAAGCAATTTTAGTGGGATAACCTCGGTTAACATAATAGATATGACTGGCCCCGTAGATTTTTTCACAGGTTTGTATACAGATTCCGCAGCGAACGCATTTATTTGAATCATAATCCAAATAAGGGGTGAGGGGTTCTAACGGCAGTTTTTCCTGCGGAAATTTTAAATTTCTTACCCTGCGCCTGTCAATACGAAGATGCGCCATTATTCTTTGCAGTTCGCAATTTCCATTTGACGGACAACCGCTGCAAGTTGAGTGGTGGTCTGCAATTATCAGTTCAACAATAGGACGTACAGCCGCATCCACCGCGGGAGATTTGGTATCGACAACCATGCCATCCTCAACCGGGGTACGGCAAGCAAGCGCTAATTTTGAACCGTTAATTTCTACTTGACATAAACGACATGCGCCGCTCGGGACAAGGTCCGGATTGTAACAAAGATGAGGGATATAAATGTTGTTGGCTAAAGCCACTTCCATTACAGTGGAGCCTTCATCGGCTTCAAATTGACTTCCGTTGATAGTTAAGCATATTTTATTCATCGGCTTGTCCTCCGTTTACGAGGGATTGGCATATCCCGGCAGGGCATTTCTTATCGTTTATATGTGCTTCATATTCATTTCGGAAGTAACGCAATGTAGTTAAAACCGGATTGGGAGCGGTACGCCCCAATCCGCAAAGAGAAGTTTTAAATACCGATTCGCCAAGTTCCTGCAAAATATCGATATCCGCCATTTTGCCGTTACCCTTGGTAATATCATCCAAGATTTCAAACATTTGTTTTGTTCCGATACGACAGGGAAGGCATTGCCCGCAGGATTCATGTCTGGCAAAATCAAGGAAAAACCTTGCTACATCAACCATACAGGTATCTTCATCCAAAACCACCATTCCGCCGGAACCCATAATTGAACCGGCATCCTTTAAGGTATCAAACGATACGGGAAGATTAAGGAGTTCCGCCGGCAGACAGCCCCCTGAGGGGCCTCCGGTCTGAACGGCTTTGAACTTCTTACCGTCCAAAACCCCGCCTCCGACATTATAAATAATTTCGTTTAGCGTCATTCCCATCGGGACTTCGATAAGTCCGCGATTGGTAACTTTACCGGTAAGGGCAAAGACTGCTGTACCTTTACAAGTATCGGTGCCGCGAGCAGCAAACCAATCGGCACCGTTTGTTATAATTGAAGGAACATTTGCAAGCGTTTTAACATTATTAATATCGGTGGGTTGACCCCATAAACCGCTTTCAGCCGGATAGGGCGGGCGGTGCCTGGGCATTCCCCTTTCGCCCTCAATAGAAGCCAGAAGAGCCGTTTCTTCTCCGCAAACAAAGGCCCCGGCTCCTTCTCTAACTTCAACTTCAAAAGAAAAACTCGAACCGAGTATATTACTGCCCAGTAAACCGTATTCGCGCATTTGCTCAATCGCAACTTGGATTCTTTCAATAGCAAGGGGATACTCATCACGAATATAAATATAGCCGCGTTCACATCTATTAGCGTAAGCGGCAATTAACATCCCTTCAAGCACCGAATGCGGATCGCTTTCTAAAAGCGACCTGTCCATGTAAGCGCCGGGGTCACCTTCATCGGCATTACATATCATATATTTTGGAAACGATTCCGAGTTATAACAATCTCTCCATTTAAGAGCGGTGGGGTAGCCCGCTCCACCCAATCCGCGTAACCCTGCTTTTTCAACCTCGTTAATAACCTCTTCCTGAGACATCTCAAGCGCTTTTGCCAAGCCTTTGTATCCCCCGCAGGCAATATATTGAGAAATGTTTTCAGGGTTTATAACCCCGATATTTTTTAAAGCAACCCGTTCTTGGAACTTCATAAAATCAAGTTCAAAGAGATTAGGAATTCCGTTTATTTTTTCTCCCCAAGCACCGAGTGCCAAATCCGGACGATTGTTATCTTTTACAAGATAATCCGTTATTAACTCCGCCGCAGTTTGAGGGGTAAGGTTTTTATAGGTTATGCGGGGTTGCCCCGGTTTTATAATATCAACCATCGGTTCGCAGTAACACATTCCAAGACAACCGGCTTTGTGGACTTTGGCCCTGATACGGTTTTTAATAAGAGCGGATTCCATAGCCTTATAAACAGACAAAGCCCCGGCAGCTTCACCGCAAGTAGCCATACCGATAAATATTTGCGGGATAGAAGGATCCGTAACACTTTGCCATTCCTTTTCGGCTTCTAATCTGAAATCCTCTTTTATCATCCTTTACCTCCGCTGATTCAACCGATCTATTTGTGGTTTTTCCCTTTTTTACCGCTTCGTTGGAATTGCTTTGTCATTTTTTCGGTATCCATTTTCCCGTAGGGCTCACCGTTTACGGTAATAACAGGTGCGAGCGCACAACAGCCAACGCAGGCAACAGTATCAAGTGTATATTCGTTATCCTCAGAGGTCTCCCCGTTTTTGATGCCTAATAATTTCTCGGCTTCCCTTGTTAAGAGAGGGGCTCCGGTAATATGACAAGCGGTTCCGGTACAAATGCAGACATGTTTTCTTCCGGGAGGGGTGAGCCTGAATGATTTATAAAAAGAAGCTACCGAACGAATATGACCGATAGAAAGATTAAGATATTTGGAAATATGGTCTAGCATATATTCGGGGAGGTAGCCGAAATTGGATTGAAGCTCAATTAAAGCCGGAACCAAACCGCTTTTATCGCCGTCGTAGTAAGAAAGAACAATGCCTAACCTCAAATATTTAAAGAGAGGGATACTGACCGGACACTCCGCAGTACAATCGCCGCAATCATCGCAGGCATCGATTCCGTGCTTTTTGGCATCTGCGAAACGTCCGGCTTTAATATCTTCAAGTAAAATTGCCGGCCACAACCCTTGAGGACAAACTTCCAAACATATTCCGCAATCTATACAGGGGCTTTCTTTTGCCCCTTTTTGATCATATTTCTTGTCCTCTCTTTTCTTAAAAAAGGGCAGCACAGATGCAATTTTACTCATTTTTCAACTTACCTTAGGAATAATTACCTTGGGATAAAAACAAAACATATTCAATTATCACATTCTATGTCAGACAAATCAAAAAATCATGCAAACATCAACCATTATAATACAAAACGAATATTTTGTCAGTATTAATTTAGAGAGCTCCAAGCCCTTGAATTCCTTGGTTTTCCGAGGCTTGAAAATAAAATTTTAGCTATAAAAAAACCGAAAAGCCTTGACAGTGCGGGAATAATTATTATATTGTTACTTAGAATCAATTGTTTGATTGTTGTCATAACTCTGCCTCTGTTTACATCATTTCCAATAACCTAAAATTCAAAATAATATCAAGAAATCAGATGTAGGTTATCATGGCGATATAAGTACTTACAGATTCGTTTCAGATATTACTTACCGAAACTGTAAGGGGAGAATAGGTATAATGCATTTTGAAGCCATTAGACCTGCCGATCATATCGGGCCGGTTAAAATCCACGATGTTTATCGTGCGCTTGAATTGGATTCGGGGCTAAATTCAAGCTCCCTTGCCCAAGATATCACGGGAACACGCCGCATAACTCGTGAAGCCTGTGCCGCCATTGAACAAAAAATGGCAATTGTACTACCTATTAAAAATGAGGATTTAAAGGTTTTTGAGGGTGTTTTAAGTGGGATTCCTCACGATTGTCTTATGGTTATAATCTCCAATAGCAGCCCCGATTATTTTAAAAGCGAAAAAGATATCGTAAGCAGGTTTTGCAGCCTTAACAACAGGCAAGCCCTGGTTATTCACCAAAAGGACCCTGATTTAGCCAACGCATTCACATTTGCCGGATACCCTGATATCGTTGATGAAGACGGCATTATTCGCAGCGGTAAAAGTGAAGGAATGATAATCGGTATCGTAATGTCCGCAATAATGGGCAAGGAATATGTTGGGTTTATAGACACCGACAATTATATCCCGGGTGCGGTATTGGAATATGTTAGGCATTATGCGGCGGGGTTTAGCATGGCCGAATCGCCCTATGCAATGGTACGTATTTTATGGCGCTACAAACCTAAGTTAATCGGAGATCTTTACTTTAAAAAATGGGGGCGCGTTTCAGAAATAAGCAATCGCTTTATTAATGCGCTTCTTTCAAGCAAAGGCCGCTTTGAAACCGAAGTAATTAAAACCGCCAATGCCGGAGAACATGCGATGAGTTTGGCGCTGGCAATGAGGCTGACTTACGGCTCGGGTTATGCTGTTGAAACACAGGAGTTAATCTCTATCCTTGAAAACTTTAGCGGTATTTTAGGCCCAACCGAGGTTGATATTACCGAAAAGGGGGTTGAAATTATACAAACCGAGTCGATAAACCCGCATTTGCATGCCGAAAAAGGTGATGACCACCTGTTGCAAGAAATGTTGCTCCCCAGCCTTTCGGTTATTTACTACAGCCCACTTTGTGAAGAAAAAACAAAAGAAATGATTAAAAAGCAACTTGTAGATATGGAATGCATTAAAGAAGGAGAAGAGGTTCCTTACATACACCTTATTGCACCGCCGCAAAATATTGACCTTTCAATGTTTGCCGATAATATCGAGAATATCATGCCGAAATTTGTTGTACCCGAAAAATCGCTTTACAAAATAGCCGTTAACAGAACTAAAAAACCGGACTCAGCTCAAAAGATACTGATTACCGATTTAGACGGAACCCTGCTTGATTCGCAGAATTATTCTTATACGTCGGCACTTGATGCAATTCGAAAATTGCAAAAAACAGAAATACCGATTGTATTTTGTTCTTCAAAAACATACTCTGAACAAGAAGTCTACCGCGATGAGCTAGGCATTAATGACCCGTTCATAGTTGAAAACGGCGGTGCTATGTATGTCCCCAAAGATTATTTCAGATTGCCGTTTTCTTATGACAAAGTTGTCGCCGATTATCTCGTAATTGAGCTTGGTACACCTTATCAAGAATTGCGCCACAGACTTAAGGAAGCGTTAGATAAAGCCTATCGTTACATCGAAGAAAACGATTTGGGGGAATTAAATCTTAACGGGTTTGGCGATATGACTGTTGAAGATGTTGCCAAAGAAACCGGATTGGGATTAAAAATGGCTGCACTTGCCAAGCAAAGGGAATACAGCGAAACACTAACAATAAAAGGGAGTAAAAGGGCTACCGAAGCGGTAATTGAATCCATCAAAAATGCGGGAATGTCTTGTGTGTTTGGCGGCAGATTTTACGGAGTAACTGCAGGAAACGACAAGGGAAAAGCGGTCAAAGTGCTTTTGGAGCTCTTTAAAATGAATTACGGGACAGTTACATCATACGGGATAGGGAATAGTGAAAATGATTTAAAATTGCTTGCCGAAACCGATTTTAGAATGTTAGTTCAAGGACAGGATAAAAGATGGAGCCGGATGAATATATCCGACCTTTACAAGGTTAGAGGGATTGGTCCGGAAGGTTGGAGTAAGGCAGTCGATATAATAATCTCAAAACCGTAATTATCTAAAATGTTCCAACCCTTCCATTTTGAAACAAGCGATATCAAAAATGTATGCATATCGCAAGACCGAGTCGTTTAGTATCCGTAACAAAAAGAGCTTCCGGCCTAAATCGGAAGCTCTTTTACATATTCTTTAAACTGTTCTAAAAATGTTACTTAGTTTTGGTAATAAAAGCGGCCAAATCGGCTAAACGACAGCAGTAACCCCACTCATTATCGTACCAAGAAAGTACTTTGACCATGTTACCTTCCATAACCATGGTATTCGGGGCATCAACAATTGAACTGAAGGTTGTTCCTTTAAAATCGGAGCTTACCAGCGGCTCTGTGTTATAACCCAATATCCCCTTCAAATTACCTTCCGAGGCAGCCTTAAGGGCGTTATTAACGGCATCGACATCGGTTTCCTTTTCTGTTTCGGCCACCAAATCAACAATGGAAACGGTTTGAGTCGGCACCCTTAATGCCAAACCGTGCAGTTTACCTTTTAATTCCGGTAAAACCAGGGAAATTGCCTTCGCCGCACCGGTAGTAGTCGGTACCATGTTTTCGGCAGCGGCACGCGCACGCCTTAAATCTTTATGGTACATATCTTGGAGCCGCTGATCGTTTGTATAAGCATGAATCGTAGTCATCAGCCCCTTAACAATTCCAAACTCTTGGTGCAAAACCTTAGCAACAGGTGCCAAACAGTTAGTTGTGCAAGAAGCATTCGAAATAATGTGATGTTTTTCGGCGTCGTATTTATCTTCGTTAACTCCCAGCACAATAGTTATATCTTCATTTTTGGCAGGGGCGGATATAATAACCTTTTTAACGCTGCCGCGCTTGTGTGCGGCGGCTTTTTCACCGTCGGTAAAAATACCGGTAGATTCAATTACGACGTCAACATCGTAATCTGACCAAGGAATTTGGGCAGGGTCTCTCTCTGATAAAACCTGGATTTTTTTGTTATCAACCGATATAAAACCCTCTTCGGATTCGACATTACCCTTATAAGGTCCGTAAACACTGTCCCATTTAAGAAGATGAGCGTTTGTTTTGGCGTCCGTAAGGTCATTAATGGCTACCACTTCAAGGTCTTTGGAATGATATTCGTTAATCGTCCTTAGAACCAACCTGCCAATCCTGCCAAATCCGTTTATTCCGATTCTTGTCACTTTATCCTCCCTTTAATTATTAATTAAATCCGTGTTCGGTTTAGGTTTGCGCTTCAGCATATCAATAAAAGCTTCAATTCGTGTTCGGTTATGCTGGTCAAGATAAAACTTATCGTTGCCCTCAAGTGTTAACATCGGTAATTTCAGGGCGTCTTTGAATATAATACCACCAATCCCTCTGTAACAGAAAGTTTGGACATAATGAATGATTCCGTCAATTTGTCTCTTTTCAAGTTCTTTTTGAATGTCGTTAGTTCTGTCTTTAATGGAATACGGATAAGTATAAATACTGTACTGTTCCGCCAAAGAATTGACCGGTTGAATCATCGCAAATTGGCGTTGTATTTCGTTGTAAACTATCCTGGCGCCGTTATTTTCAAGAAAACGGTATAAATCGCTTCCGTAGACCGACGGAACTCCGATATAAGCCAAGCGAACATAATCTTTGGAATAGGGTTCGCGCTTTTCGGCCTTTTTAATAACCGCAGTAATATCTTTCGTATATTGTTTATAATCCCGGTTAAAATCGGAGGCGGATACCAACCATAAATGATTCTCAAAACCGCTCACTTTATTATCTTGCCAGGTAAGCTTATCCAGTTTATCGGCCAATTTACGAGAGGGTTCTAATCTTTTACGAACATTTTCGGCTGCTTGGAGCGTTGTGCCGAGTTGTGTTGCCAGCTTAGTAAGGGTATCTTGCATTTCGTTAATATCGGCCTCTTTGGGATAGGCGAAAGGGATTGTTTCCAAACCGCGATATCGAAGCACTTCCATTAGCATTTCGGTATTTGAGCAATCTCCGCTTGTGACACACATAATTGTGTCGATATCGTATTCCATACAAACACCGTACATGCCTTTGGTCCATCCGCAACAATTAATCGGGAAACCGTCTTTTTCAGCCCTTTTAATCAAATGCTCGGGGTCGGGGTCTCCGACAAAGATATTATTAAGGTCAATCGGCTGATATCCGGCGGCAATTAAAACCTCAATGGGGACATTGGTTGTTATCCCTATTTTTTTCACAAAACTATCCTTTAGGCTTTCGTAAGTTAATTCAAGGGTTAAGATTTCAGGTTTACTTGTCTGTCTTCAAGTTACGCTATTGATTCTCCCGCTAAGCAATAAAAAGACAGAGCACAGAAACTTTTCACAAAGCCGGGTTGCCGCGGAGTTTATCTTTAGCTATAACCTGTTTTATAACGTTATATCAGACCTTTAAAGGCCTTTTTACCTGCAAAAACGGCCTTATTTCCGAGTTCGGCTTCTATTTTGAGTAAGCGATTATATTTAGCGTTACGCTCGGAACGACAAGGCGCACCTGTTTTAATTTGACCGGTTCCTAATCCCACCGCCAAATCGGCGATGGTGGTATCTTCGGTTTCACCCGAACGGTGGCTGACAACAGCCGTCCAACCGGCGTTATGCGCCATTTCAATGGCGGAAACAGTTTCGCTAAGTGTTCCGATTTGGTTTAATTTGATAAGAATCGAATTTGATGCTTTAAGTTCAATCCCTTTTGCCAGCCTGTTAATATTGGTAACGTAAAGATCATCGCCAACCAATTGGGCACGGTTACCGATTTTCTCGGTAAGCATTTGCCAGCCTGCCCAATCATCCTCAGCCATTCCGTCTTCAATACTGATAATGGGGTAGGCATTAATCCAGTTGACATAGAAATCCGCCATCTCTTCGCTTGTTAAGGTTTTGCCTTCGCGGACAAGGTGGTATTTGCCGTCTTCATAATATTCGCTTGAAGCGGGATCAAGGGCAATAAAGCAATCATTTCCGGGTTTATAACCGGACTTTTCAATTGCTTCAATTATAAGTTCAACCGCTTGATTATTGGAGGACAATGAAGGGGCAAACCCGCCCTCATCACCGACATTGGTATCAAGGCCCTTCTTTTTAAGGACCGATTTAAGGCTGTGATAGACTTCGGTTCCCATTTGCAAAGCGGTTGCAAAGCTTTTCGCACCGGCAGGTACAACCATAAACTCTTGTAAATCGGTCGAATTAGAGGCATGTTTCCCGCCGTTTAAGATATTTAACATCGGAACTGGAAGAGTATAAGTATCGCTCTTTCCCAAATATTGATGGAGTGGAATTTTTAAAGAACTTGCCGCCGCGTGGGCAACAGCTAAAGAAACCCCTAATATGGCATTGGCACCCAGCTTGGCTTTGTTTTCCGTACCGTCCAGTTCAATTAATTTAGCATCAATATCTTTTTGGGAATCGGCAGGCATACCGATAAGAGCCTTAGAAATTACCTCGTTTACATTGGAAACCGCTTTTAAAACACCCAGCCCATTGTATCTGTTCTTATCTCCGTCACGCAGTTCCACCGCTTCATACGTTCCGGTGCTGGCACCCGAAGGAACCGCGGCACAACCGATAACTCCTCCGGTAAGTTCAACTTCAACTTCAACAGTAGGATTTCCTCTGGAATCCAGGATTTCTCTGGCTTTAAGGTTCTTTATGGCAGACAATTTTAACCCCCAATTTTCATAATTTTAATCAGATATCATTTCAATCGCCGTATTTACCGCGTCAATAGCATTATCAACTCGAATAATTGATTCGCAAACCGCTTTTTTGGTGGCAAGTTTCCATGTATCAATTCCGATTACCGGAATCCCGCTTTTAAGCGCGTAACCGATTTCAGTGAGCGTTCCGTACGCCCCGCCAACGGCAATAACCGCCTGAGCCGATTTAACAACAATCATATTTCTGGCCCATCCGATACCGGTTACGATCGGTATTTTAACAAAGGCATTAGCTTCGTTACGATTAGTTCCGGGAAGGATACCAACCGTTAACCCGCCCTCTGAAACTGCGCCGCGGCAAGCGGCTTCCATAATCCCGTCAAGCCCTCCGCAAACCAATATAGCGCCGTGTTTTGCTATTTGGCGGCCAATTTCTTCGGCCAGATTTATTTCGTGCGCGGAAGCTTTGGAATTGCCGATAACGGCTATAAACTTATTTTTTGCAGACATTTTTATCCAACCGGATTATAACATTCAAATTAAACCCAAGGCAAAGTTAATTGAACTTATTCATGGCGGGCTCAAGCCCCTCGGTTATAAGGCAAACTATTGCAGAGGACACGGTTTCAATTACCGGCTCCAGTTCTTTTTTCTCATCGCGGGAAAAATTACTAAGCACAAAATCAACAACATCATCATTGTAATATTTGTCGTTTGTTTCTCTTCCGGGGCGGCCGATTCCTACTTTGATTCTGATAAAATCGCGCGAGCCCAGTTCTCTGATAATTGAGTCAATCCCGTTATGCCCGCCGGAACCGCTGCCGCTTTTAATGCGCATTTTCCCCAGCGGCAAATCCATATCATCATGCACAACAATAATGTCTTCGGGTTTAAGCTTAAACTTATGCGCCAATCGGTTAACCGACTTGCCGCTTAAATTCATATACGTTTGCGGTTTTGCAAGGACAACATCAACCCCTTCTACATTGCCGCGCCCGATTCTGGCATCCGCTTGTTTTTTATCAAAGGCAATCTTATTGGCTTTAGCAAAATGCTTTAAGCATATAAAACCGACATTATGACGGTTATTGGAATATCCTTGCCCGGGATTACCGAGCCCAACAATTAATTTCATTAGATACTAGAATAATACTTAGTATTAATTTAATCAACCTCTGATAATCTGTTATACTTAATAAACATATGAAAACAAACGATATTCAATTCGAAATCGAAAACCTGCGTGCGAAAATCAATCGGCATAATCATCTCTATTACGTACTTGATAACCCCGAAATAAGCGATGCCGAATACGATGGATTGATGCAGAAACTGCTCCGGCTCGAGGAGGAATACCCTCAATTTTTGACCCCCGAATCACCCACACAACGGGTAGGGGCGGCGCCGTTAGAAGCTTTCGGGATTATTGAGCATAAAATACCGCTTTTATCGCTGGCGAATGTTTTTTCAAAAGAAGAATTGGACGCCTGGTATAAACGTATATCCAAAATGTTAGGCGGGCAAAAAATTGCTTTTGTTTGCGAACATAAAATGGACGGGTTATCCGTTTCACTGACATATATTAACGGCAAGTTTATTACCGGCGCCACCCGCGGTGACGGTTATAAGGGAGAAAATATTACCCAAAATCTAAAAACAATTAAAAGTATCCCTTTAGTATTACCCGATGGCGCACCTTCTTTAATTGAGGTTAGGGGAGAGGTATTTATACCGCGCGCCTCTTTTGAAAAATTGAATAATGAACGGGCTGCCGAAGGATTGCCTCTTTTTGCCAATCCGCGTAATGCCGCTGCCGGTTCTTTACGCCAACTTGATTCAAGCGTAACTGCCGAGAGACCGCTGGATATCAATGTTTATACTCTGGCACAGCTTGAGGGGGCACCGTTTGCAAAAACACACCACGAAACCCTAAATTACATACAATCGCTCGGTTTCAAAATAAACCCGAATACCGAGCTTGTAACCTCAATTGAAGAGGTTGAGCAATATTACCAAGAATGGGAAGAAAAAAGAGACGATTTAGTCTACGAAGCGGACGGTATTGTTGTTAAAGTCGATAGCATTGATTTACAGCAAGAACTGGGAAATGCCGGGCGCGAACCAAGGTGGGCGGTTGCTTATAAGTTTCCGGCAATACAAGCATACACCGTTTTAAAAGAGATTAGAATCAGTGTCGGCAGAACCGGAACGTTAAACCCGTATGCCGTTTTGGAACCGATATCGGTCGGCGGTGTAGTTATAAAACAGGCCACATTACATAACGAAGACGATATCCGCAGGAAAGATATCCGTGAAGGCGATACTGTTATTATTCAAAGAGCCGGTGATGTAATCCCGCAAGTGATTGGACCGGTAGCAGCCAAACGCCCCGCATTATCGGCTGAGTTTAATATGTTGGCTAAAACCGGCGGGGTATGCCCGGAATGCGAAAGCGCTATTCACAAACCGGAAGGTGAAGTAATGTATTATTGCTCCAACGCTTCTTGTCCGGCACAAGCAATGTTAAAAATTGAACACTTCGCATCACGGCCGGCAATGGATATTCGCGGCATCGGTGAAAAAATGAGTGTTTTGTTATTTAAAGAAGGCTTGGTTAGCAATTTTGCGGATTTGTATACCTTAAAAGATAAAAGGGCGCACTTATTGGCAATCGACCGAATGGCCGAAAAGAGCGTTGATAATTTGTTGGAGGCAATTGAAAAGAGTAAAACCCGTCCGCTGCCGAATCTTATTTTTGCAATGGGCATTCGTCATGTCGGGGAAGAAACCGCTCATATTTTAGCCGAAAAGTTCGGAAGTATCGCAGCGATTGCCGAATCAACCGCAGAGCAGCTTGAAGAAATCCCTGCCATCGGCCCCAAAATTGCCGACAGTATCGTAACATATTTTAGTAACCCTCAAAATAAAGAAATCATTAAAAGATTGGGAGAAAGCGGCGTATCAATGCGCTTTGAAAGCAAAGCAAAGGGGGAAAGACCGCTTGAAGGCAAGGAATTTGTAATTACCGGTAAACTTAGCTCAATGCCGCGTCCTTTGGCTGAAGAGAAAATCAAACAGCTCGGGGGAACGGCAAAGGGTGATTTAACACGAAAAACCGATTTTTTGGTTGTTGGCGAAGACCCCGGATCAAAACTTGAACGCGCCGAAAAAATGAATATTAAAATTATTAACGAAAGCGAATTTTTAGAGCTTTTAAAATAAAAAGAGAGACGGAGAAAGTAATTTAAATGGCTGAAATCAGACCTTTTCGCGGAGTCTATTACAATAAGGAAAAAACAGGGGATATTGCAAATGTAATCTGCCCGCCATATGATATTATTTCCCCCCAAATGGATGAAGACCTCCATAACGGCAGCCCTTATAATTTTATAAGGATTGAATATAACCGCTTGCAAGAAAACGATTCCGAAAGCAACAACCGCTACACTCGTTCATCGGCCCTTTTCCGAGAATGGCTTGATAAAGAGATAATGCTTACCGACAGCACGCCCGCTATTTACGTGCACGACCAGTTTTTTACTCTAAACGGTAAAGAATATAAAAGACGCTCCTTGATTGTGAGGGTTAGGCTGGAAGAGTGGGAGCAAAATATCATCCGCCCGCACGAATACACCTTTAAAGGCCCCAAAAAAGACAGAATCAGTTTGCTGTGGGCATTAAATGCCAATACCAGCTCGGTAATGTCTATGTATGAAGATAAAGACTCAAAAATATCTTCGTTTTTGGAAAAAGCGGATAGCGGCGAGTTCTTAATCGAAACCAAGGAATCGGGCGGTGAGCGTCATAATGTCTGGACAATTACCGACCCCAAAGAAGTTAAAGAGTTTTGCAGCCTGTTTAACGATAAGCCGCTCTATATTGCCGACGGCCACCACAGGTATGAAAGTGCGCTGACTTATAAAAAAGAACGCAGCGCCTGCGACCAAAATACTGACCCGGAGGCTCCCTATAACTTCGTAATGATGACCATTATGGACATGGACGATCCAAACCTGATTATTTTCCCGACCCATCGCTTATTGCATAGCATGGAGCCTGAGATAACCGAAAATATTAAGGAGAAATTGGCTCTTTATTTCGATATCAAAGATTTCTCACTTGACGATGCCGATTTATGGCAGGTAATTGATAATAAAATGTCCGATGAAAAGAGTTTAAGGCTTGCGGTTATCGGGTTAGAACCGGGTTTCGCATCGCTTTTAACTTTAAAGAATTGGGACGCCGCAATTGCGATGATGCCTGCCCAGCGTTCCGATGTTTATAAGAAAATGGATGTCAGTATAGTAGACCATATTATACTCGAGAAGATATTGAAAATCCCCAGCGATGACGAAAAACGTATCGCCTATACCCACGAAAGACAAGAAGCCGTAAACAGGGTTTTAAGCGGGGAATGTCAACTGGCAATCATTACCAATATGGTTAAAGGGCAAACAATTAAAGATATCGCCGACGTAAAAGACAGAATGCCGCGTAAATCAACTTATTTCTACCCCAAATTACCGAGCGGACTTATCGTAAACCATATCGTTTAAGAATACTTCTGCCTCTCTTGCCGGTTGACTTAAAGATTATCTAAAACTTGGCAAGGGGGGCAGTTTAATTTCCAAAAGCTGTCACCTAACAAAACAGTGTCCAAGAACAAAAATCCGGAAACAGACCTATTCAAATCCTAAATATAATTCCGTTTAATCAATAAGACCTAAAACGGCAGGAATTGCAACGATTGCGATAAGAGATTAGGTAAGCTTTTGAGGGTTTAACGCAGACAATATTTATCAATTAAATCAAAAGCCCGTCAAACAATACGCCTGACGGGCTTTTAAACAGTTTCTTTTAATAGCGTTTTAAATCTTAACTACATTGGCGCTGTAAACATCCGGCAGTGCCAATATTTGGTCGATTTGTTCTTTGGCAAACGGCGCATCCAATGCCAAAATCATCAGCGCCTGACCTCTCGGCTTTAACCGGCTCAAGTGCATATAGCTGATATTAACATCGCTGTCCCCGGCAATCTTACCAACCGCACCGATAAGCCCCGGCCTATCCTTGTGGTCGCTAAATAAGAAATAACCGCCGGTCGGAACAATATCAATCCAGTAATCGTTGATTCTGACAACATGGGTTTCACCGCGTAAAACGGTTCCGGCAACGGTAAAGGTTTTATTATCCGCAATTACCTCAGCCGTTATCAGATTGGCATAATTTTCGGCGGTGGTTTCTTTTTGTTCGATAACTTTAATGCCGCGCTTTGCCGCTATGATGTTGGCGTTAACCACATTAACTCTCTCTTCGGTAATGCGATTTAAGACACCGCCCAGTACCGCAGCCTTCAAAGCATTGGTATCATATCCGGAAATCTCGCCCTGATATTTGATTGTCAGCCCGGTCATCCGCCCTTCGCCCAAATAGCCGGCTACGTTGCCGATAGTAGAGGCAACTTCAAGGAAGGGGGCAACAAACGGTAATGCCTCCGCTTTAATAAAGGGAGCATTTACGGCATATCGAGCGGGCAGGCCGTTAAAGACATCGATGATTTGTTGAACAACTTCGGTTGTCGCAAGTGTCTGCGCTTCGGTAGTGGAAGCGCCCAAATGAGGGGTAACAATAATTTTTTCGTTCCCAAAAAGCGGGCTTTCGGTACAAGGCTCAACTTCGAAAACATCAATTGCCGCACCGGCAACCCTGTTTTCTTCAATTGCCTTTAATAAGGCATCGTTATCAATAAGCCCACCGCGAGCGGCATTAATAATACGCACATTCGGTTTAACCGTCGCAAGTTCCTTTTCACCGATAATATTTTTGGTCGATTCAGTTAGCGGAATATGCAGGGTTATAAAATCGGCCTCTTTAATCAAATCAGCCAGAGGAACCAGTTCCACCTGCAAGTTGGATGCCCTTTCGGCAGAAATAATCGGATCATAGCCAATCAGCTTCATTTCCAAACCGCGCGCGCGTCTGGCAACCTCGGCCCCGACATTTCCAAGCCCGACAATACCCAATGTTTTACCTTTAACCTCAGTGCCCATAAAACTGGATCTTTGCCATTTACAAGACCTCAGAGATGAATTGGCTTGCGGTATATTACGAGCCAGAGCCAACATAAGGGCAACACTGTGTTCCGCCGCCGAAACCGTATTGCCGGTAGGGGCGTTAACAACAATAATGCCTTGCTGACTGGCAGCATTGGTATCAATATTATCGATACCGACTCCGGCACGGCCGATAATCTGCAGTTTTTTACCGGCGGCAATAATATCCGCGGTCACTTGTGTTTGACTGCGAACTATCAAGGCGTCGTAATCCCCGATTATAGATACAATTTCCTCGGGAGTTAATTTAGTTTTAACATCCACCTGAGCGTGTTTACTTAATAAATCGACCCCTTCTTGCGCGATAGGGTCGGCAACCAAAACTTTCATTTTAACTTTTCACCTCAAAACCCGCTTGGGGTAATACAATCCTCAGTTTTTCCAATACTTCTTCGATATCTTTTTCGCTGACATAGCCTAAGTGCCCGATGCGGAATATTTTACCTGCTAAATGCAGCTGTCCGCCGCCAAGGACAATATCGTGTTTTTCACGCATTATTTTGTTAAGCTGTTTTACATCCAGCCCTTCCGAGGCACGCACGGAAGTTACGGTGTTAGAGGCAAATTTTTCATCGGCAAAGAGTTCCAATCCGAGTTCTTTGATTCCTTTTCTGGTCATATCGGCAATACGGATATGGCGGGTAAAAATATTTTCCAATCCCTCATCCAGCATCAGCTGCAATGCCTTTTCCAACGCAAAAATAACCGACATAGCTGGGGTCCAAGGCGTTTGTCCTTTTTCTATCGAATTCTTTGCTTTTGCGATATCAAAGTAAAAACGCGGCATCTTTGCTTCGGCATTGGCTGCCCAACCTTTTTCGCTTACAGAAAGCATAGCCACCCCGGGCGGAACCATCCAGCCTTTTTGGGAACCCGATACAACAACGTCACAACCCCATTTATCAACCGGCAGGTTAATCGAACTCATGCTGCTAACGGCATCGACTATAATTAGTTTGTCGAATTCTTTAACAACCTTGCTGATTGACTCAAGGTCATTTGTAACACCGGTTGATGTTTCGTTATGAGTCACCAAAACCGCCTTAACAGACGGGTTATCGTTAAGGGCCTTACGAATGGCATCGGGGTCGGCAGCCGTACCCCATTCAAAGCTTAAAGGAATGACATCGGCACCGTATGTTTTAGCAATTGTGGCAAACCTGTCGCCAAAACCACCAATCGAAACCGAGAGTACTTTATCTCCGGGAGAAAGCATATTTACAACTGCGGCTTCCATGCCGCCGGTACCCGAAGACGATACAAGAAGTACATTACCGCTTGTTTGGAAAACCTGTTTGAGCCCGGCAGTCACGTTGTTTAATACCTGAGCAAATTCAGGACCCCGGTGGTTAATCATTTGCCTACTCATTTCTTTAAGCACATCTTCAGGACACGGTGTAGGCCCCGGAATACGTAAGTTTGTCATTTCCTTTACTCCTTCAAAAAACCTTCTTTATACATGAAAATTTATTTAATTATATCTGAATTAACCAATTTAGCAAAGCGTCTTTTACCGACTTTAACAATCGAATCGGTATCTATTTTCAAATTACCGGCGGTAACTATCTGCCCGTTTATGCTAACCGCACCCTGGTCAATCAACCTTCCGGCCTCACTGCGGCTTTTAACCATATTGATTTTAACCAGCAAATCTTTTAAGTCGACTTCACTATTAAGATTGTAACAATATTCTTCAATTTCATCGGGAATTTCCTTGTTTTGAACAACTCGTGCAAAGTGTTCTTCGGCCATAATTGCCGCTTCTTTGCAGTGTAATTTAGTTACAATTTCCCTGCCGAGTTTTTTCTTAAGTTCCATCGGATTTATTGCGTTATTTTCCAGAAGCCGTTTGATTTCGCTCAGTTCGTCGTCTGAAATATCGGTAACAAGCTCAAAGTAATTTGGAATTATATTATCCGGAATTGACATAACCTTACCGAACATATTTTCGGGGGCTTCGATCACTCCGATATAATTCCCCAAGCTTTTACTCATTTTGTGGACACCGTCGGTTCCGACAAGCAAGGGGACCATCAGAATCTGCTGCGCCCTTTGGCCTAAAATCGTTTGCAGTTCGCGCCCGACCAAAAGATTAAATTTTTGGTCCGTACCTCCGAATTCCACGTCGGAATTAACAGCAACGGAATCATACGCCTGTAAAAGAGGGTAGAGAAATTCGGTAATCGTAATCGGTTGATTGGCATTGAATCTCTTACTGAAATCATCCCGAGCTAAGATTTGGGCAATCGTGAATTTGCTGGTCAGCTTGATAACATCAGCTAAATTAAAATCGCCAAACCATTCGGTTTGCCAACGAACCTCGGTTTTATCTTTATCAACTATTTTAAAAAACTGTTCCATATATGTTTGGGCATTTATTCTAACCTGCTCGGCAGTCAACATCGGGCGGGTTACCGAAGCGCCGCTGGGGTCTCCGATTTGGGCGGTCCAGTCACCGACAATTAAAACCACCTGATGACCCATGTCCTGGAATTCGCGTAACTTTTTCAGAGCAACCATATGCCCCAAATGGATATCGGGGAAGCTGGGATCAAACCCTTCCTTTAATCTTAAAGGTTTGCCTGCTTTTAGGGCTGCTACCAGTTCTTCTTCGACAATAACTTCGGCGACCCCTCTTTTGAGAAGCCTTTGAATATCAAGTTCCGATAAATTCTCCATAACACCTTATTTCCTATTCAGACTATTCAGATATTTTTTAGCGGCCGTAACATCTCTTTTGATTTGTTCGACCAGCTCATTAACGCTATCAAATTTTATTTCACCGCGTAATCTGCAGATTATATCAATTTTAAGGTTTTTATGATACAAATCTTGATTATAATCAATCAGATGGGTTTCTATTGTTTTACGGGTATCTCCGAAAGTAACCCTTTTACCGATAAATGTAACCGAATCGTAGCTTTGCCCGTCAAACTCGGTTTTAGCGGCATAAACGCCAACCAAAGGCAGCGCTTGCTCGGCATCAACGCAAAGATTTGCCGTCGGGAATCCGATTTGTTTGCCGGTTCCCGTTCCGTGAACCACTTCTCCTTCGATACTGAAGTAGCGCCCCAGTAGGGTATAAGCTTTTTGCATATCGCCCTCGGACAAAGCCTTGCGGATAGCGGTGCTGCTAAACACACCTGCATCATCTTTGACGGGGGGTATTGCAATAAATTCAAAGTTCATTGATTTAGATAAATCGGTAAGAAAGGCAATATCGCCCTCGCGTGATTTCCCGAGTGCAAAATCAGGACCTACTATCAAACCCTTCATTTTAAGTTTTTGCTGCAGCAAGGTAATGAAATCGGTTGCGGAGGTGGCAGCGATTTCCGGAGTGAACATAAGCGGAATAACAAAATCGATGCCTTCATCTTTAATCAATTTTATTTTTAAGTTTAGGTTGGTTAAAAACTGGAGATCGTCTTTAGGGTTAACAACCTTTCGAGGGTGCCTTTTGAAGGTTATTACTCCGCTTTTTGCACCGATTGCCTTTGCTCTCCTGACAACCTCGGCAAGAAGGGCCTTATGCCCGAGATGAACTCCGTCAAAAACACCGATTGTTAGGTATGAATCTTCAGCCCGGGTAAAATTCGATAATTCGTTTTCCAATGACATCATAAATCCTAATTATTTTTACATTCTATTGCACGACGGGATCTAAAAGCAAAATTTCACAGAAAAGCCGTCGTCTAAGTTATTCTGCAAGGGAATTAGCTAAATTATAAATCTATTGACGATTAGTGTAAAGCGAGAGCCGGTTTGACTTTTTACGCATATGGTGTATAATGGTAGACGGAAATAAATATAACAATAAGGATTGACAAAAAGTATTTTTTGTGCTACACTTTTCCTTTGCTATTATGCCTCAAGAGATTCAACGAATATTTCCTGCGCTAAATGTTTGTGCTAATACACGTTAGCACTTTTTTTGTATAAATTCCGCATTAGATTTTTAAGGAGTGAGAATGGTATCAAAATCGCCAATTCCTTCCAAAGAGGAAAATTATCCCGTAAAACGTCAGACCTACGCAAAATTACCACAGGTTATTGATGTACCTAATTTGGTCGAGGTACAACTTGATTCTTTCAAGTGGTTGCAAGAAGAAGGAATTAGACAGCTGTTGGATGAAATTTCTCCGATACAGGACTTTACCGGAAACAGGCTGGAGCTAAGCTTTATCGGCTATGAATTCCGCGAGCCTCGCTATAGTGAAGAGGACTGTTTGCAAAAAGACCAAACCTACTCGGTGCCCCTATATGTTAAAGCGCGGCTGCTTACAAAGGGGACGGGTGAAATAAGGGAACCGTTTGATTTGTTTTTTGGTGATATCCACCTTATGACGGATAAGGGAACGTTTATCACCAGCGGAACAGAGAGGGTTGTTGTCAGCCAATTATTGCGTTCCCCGGGTATTTATTTTACCGCTGACGAAGATCCTACCAGCGGACGCAAATTGGGTAAAGCCAATTTGGTCCCCAGCCGCGGCGCATGGTTGGAATTCGACACCAGCACCAGAAACGTAATATCGGTTAAAGTAGACGGGAAAAGGAAAATCCCCGTAACCACTTTGCTGCGTGCAATCGGATACGGCACCGATCATGAATTACTGCAAATGTTTGAAAAGGAAGATAATTCCCCGAACAGAAACTTTATTCAATCAACAATTGAAAAGGACCCGGTAATCAAAAGCGAAGAAGATGCGCTGATTGATATGTACAGAAAATTGCGCCCGGGTGATCCGCCAAACCTTGATAACGCCCGCAAGATGGTTACCAATCTCTTTTTTAACCAGCAGCAATACGACCTTGGAATAGTCGGCCGCTATAAACTTAACCAAAGATTAGAGATTCCCAAAAAGGGTGATGCCGACCGTGCCTTAACCAGAGAAGATATTGTTGAAATCGTACGCCATATAATAAAGGTAAGCAACAAAGACGAAACCCCGGATGATATTGACCATCTGGGCAACAGAAGGGTGCGTACCGTCGGTGAGCTTATCCAAAACCAGTTCCGTGTCGGATTGGTTAGATTGGAAAGGGTTGCCAAAGAACGCATGAGCATCATTAGCAGTGATGTCGTTACACCCGGCGCTTTGGTTAATATTCGGCCGGTATTATCGGCAATCAGAGAGTTCTTTAGCAGCTCGCAATTATCCCAGTTTATGGATCAAACCAACCCGCTTGCGGAATTGACGCATAAACGACGCTTATCGGCCATGGGGCCCGGCGGTTTGTCGCGTGACAGAGCCGGCTTTGATGTCCGTGACGTCCATTATTCCCATTACGGAAGAATTTGCCCGATTGAAACCCCGGAAGGTCCGAATATCGGTCTTATCGGTACAATGGCAACCTATGGGCGCATTAACCGTTACGGTTTTATCGAAACCCCTTACCGTAAGGTTATATCCAAGCTAAATAACAGCGATAAAGAATTAATCGGCAAAATAGCCGGTGAAGATATTCTTAACGATAACGGCGATGTTATTTTAAAAGAAGGCGCCGAAATAACAAAGACGCTTGCCAATGAACTGGCGAAACTTTCGGGAAGAGAAGTTCCCGTAAGGCCTTACGTATCCGGCGCAGTCGAATACTTACAGGCCGATAAAGAAGATAAGTTTAATATTGCTCAGGCAAACACTCCTATCGATGAAAAAGGCTATTTTGTTAACAAAAGGGTTGAAGTACGTTACGAAGACCGTTATATGATGCTTCCTCCCGAAAAAATCGATTTTATGGATGTTTCGACTAAGCAGATATTCAGTGTTGCCGCATCGTTAATTCCTTTCCTTGAGCATAACGATGCCAACCGCGCACTTATGGGAGCCAATATGCAAAGGCAGGCGGTTCCTTTACTGCGTGCCAGAGCTCCGATTGTGGCAACCGGTATGGAACGAGAAGTTGCCAAATACAGCGGACAAGTTCTTTTTGCCAAGAATTCCGGCATGGTCATCTCCGCTAACAGTCAACGAATTGTTATTAGAAGCGACGGCGGTCAGGAAGAAGCTTATATTTTACAAAAATTCATTCGTACCAATCAGGGTACATGCATAAATCAGCACCCGGTTGTAAATCGTGGCCAAAGAGTTAAAAAGGGCGATGTAATTGCCGATAGCTCCGCCACCGAAAACGGTGAATTGGCTCTCGGTCAAAACGTGGTTTGTGCCTTTATGAGCTGGGGCGGTTATAACTATGAAGATGCTATTATTCTGTCCGACAGAATGGTGGAAGAAGATAAGTTTTGCTCCATTCATATTACAAAGCATGAAATTGAAGCCAGAGACACTAAATTAGGTCCGGAAGAAATCACCAGGGATATCCCCAATGTCGGAGAAGAAAGCCTTAGCGAACTCGATGAATACGGAATTATCCGCATCGGCGCTGAAGTCGGCCCCGATGATATTTTAGTCGGTAAAATCACCCCCAAAGGTGAAACCGAACTGTCGGCAGAGGAAAAACTGCTGCGCGCCATATTCGGTGAAAAAGCACGCGAGGTAAAAGATTCATCTTTAAGAATGCCTCACGGTGAATGGGGTAAGGTTATTAATGTAAAACTGTTTACCCGCGAAGAGGGCGCGGAATTGCCCGTTAGGGTTAACCAATGGGTTCAGGTGTGGGTTGCCCAGAAGCGCTCTGTTTCCGTAGGCGATAAATTAGCCGGAAGACACGGTAATAAAGGTGTTATTTCTAAAATCGCACCGGCAGCCGACATGCCTTTCCTGCCTGACGGGACTCCGGTGGATATTATTTTAAACCCAATCGGTGTTCCTTCCAGAATGAACCTCGGGCAGATTTTGGAAACCCATTTAGGGTGGGCAGCCAGAAATATGAATGTTAAGGTTTTAACACCGGTGTTTGACGGTGCCAGTGATACCGAAATTGAAGACATGCTGGCAAGGGTTTGGCTTGTACAGAAATCCGGTTCGGTTACCTTGGATTTGCAAGGTGATAAGCCTACGATTAACCTTGAAAAAGTTAAAAACTGGGTTAGTCAAAAAGGATATGACGGAGAAAAAGCGTTTGACGGCTCTTTGATAGGTGAGGCGCGTGATACATGTCTGCGTTTGTGGCTTGAAGAATTTAAGGTTAAAAGCAAGGGGCTTGATTCTATCGAATTAACCGAAAAAGCAAAGGAAATTGCGCTAAATAAAAATGTTCCTCTGCCTGTCAGCGGCAAAACGATTTTAAGAGACGGACGTACCGGAGAAGCCTTTGATCAGCCGATAACCGTCGGAAACATTTATATGCTAAAACTAATCCACTTAGTGGAAGATAAGGTTCATGCCAGAGCCACCGGTCCTTACTCTTTAATCAGCCAGCAGCCGCTTGGCGGTAAGGCCCAATTCGGCGGACAGCGCTTCGGTGAAATGGAAGTTTGGTCGCTTGAAGCCTACGGTGCCGCACATAACCTGCAAGAAGTGTTGACTATAAAATCCGATGATGTCGCCGGCAGAGCCAAAACATACGAAGCAATCGTCAAGGGCGAGGATATTTTACCGCCCGGTGTCCCCGAATCGTTTAAAGTTTTGGTTAAAGAATTGCAGGCCCTCGGTTTAGCTGTCGAGGTTATCAATGAAGAAGAAAGGTCTATACAGCCTGAAAAAATTCAGGATAGTTCTGAATTTGATAAGCCGAGCAGTGTCGAAATGGTATCCGAAGGCGGAGTTTCGAACACAATTAATGATGAAGTAGAAAACTTATTGGGGAATTTGCTTTCGGAAGACCTTGACGATTCCGACGATGAAGAAACCAATTCCCTTGAGAGTGAGGTAGAATAAATTAATGCCTGAAGTTAATGATTTTGATGCAGTACGTATTTCGTTAGCTTCACCGGATCAGATAAAAGGCTGGTCATACGGTGAAGTTACTAAACCGGAAACTATAAACTATCGTACACTCAAGCCCGAAAGGGACGGATTATTCTGTGAAAGAATTTTCGGCCCGATTAAAGACTTCGAGTGTTCATGCGGAAAATATAAGAGAATACGTTACAAAGGTATAATTTGCGATAAGTGCGGAGTTGAAATTGCCCGTTCCAAGGTTCGCCGTGAAAGAATGGGGCATATTGAGCTGGCGTGCCCGCTTAGCCATATTTGGTTTGCCCGCGGCATTCCGAGCCGTATCGGCTTACTGCTTGACCTTTCCGCCCGCAACCTCGAGCGTGTAATTTATTTTTCACACTATATTGTTACCGAAGTTAACGAAGAAGCGCGTGATGCGATTATCAAGCAATTGGAAGGCGAACTCAGTGATGAGATTATCGCAGGCAAGGACTTGCTTGAAAAAAATATCGAGGCAATGGAAAAAGACCAGGCAACGATTGAAGAAATCAATCAAATGCGCCGCGACTTCGAAATTGAAAAAGAGCAAATGGAAGATGCTCTGCCTTCAAAAATCGAACAACTTAAAAATATTCGTATAGGGCACCTTTTAACCGAAACCCAGTACCAAGAATTGATGCAGCAATATGAAGATGTATTTGTTGCCGAAATGGGTGCCGAAGCTATTTTAAAACTGCTGCAAAAAATCAATTTGGATGATTTACGCAGCCAATTGATTGTTGAAACCCATTCATCATCGGGACAAAGACGCCGCAAAGCCAGCAAACAATTACAACTTGTTGAAGCTTTTAGGCGCAGCGGCAATAAGCCCGAATGGATGGTTATGACGGTTTTACCCGTCCTGCCTCCGGAGTTAAGGCCAATGGTACAGTTGGACGGCGGACGTTTTGCAACAAGTGACCTTAACGATTTATACCGAAGGGTTATCAATCGCAACAATCGTCTGCGACACTTGGTTGAAATCGGCGCTCCCGACATTATTATTCGCAACGAAAAAAGAATGCTCCAAGAAGCTGTCGATACTTTAATCGATAACGGTAGAAGGGGCAGGGCGATTACGGTTAGCGGAGACCATAAAGCAAAATCGCTTTCCGATATGCTACGCGGTAAACAGGGTAGGTTCCGTCAAAACCTTTTAGGTAAACGTGTTGATTACAGCGGACGTTCCGTAATTGTTGTCGGTTCGGAGCTTAAAATCCACCAGTGCGGTCTGCCGCGCAGAATGGCATTGGAACTCTTTAAACCGTTTGTTATGCACAGATTGGTAATGGAAGGACTTGCTTCCAATATCAAAACCGCCAGACGACAGGTAGAAAGAGGGCGCCCTGAGGTCTATGATGTTTTAGAAGACGTGGTTAAAGAAAGACCGGTTATGCTTAATCGTGCCCCAACCCTCCACCGATTAAGTATTCAGGCCTTTGAACCGGTATTGATTGACGGCAGCGCACTTCAATTGCACCCCTTAATGTGTGCCGCTTTCAATGCGGACTTTGACGGCGACCAAATGGCAGTTCATGTACCTTTATCCGAAGCCGCCGTTAAAGAATGCCGTGAAATGATGCTTAGCACCAATAATATGTTGCTTCCCAGCTGCGGCGAACCCGTTGTAACACCGACCCTTGATATGGTCTTCGGTTGTTATTATTTAACAACAATTAAAGATGGCGCCAAGGGAGAAGGTTCCAGACTTGGCAGTTTTGAAGAAGCAAAATTAACATACGAACTTGGTGCAATTGAATTAAGAGCCAAGATTACGGTCCGCACCAAAGACGGTGAAAACATTGAAACCACTATCGGGCGTATTATCTTTAATGAAATTTTACCCGAAGATTTTGATTTTATTAATAAGGATATCGATAAATCCGGTTTAAAAAACATTGTCGCGGCTTGCTATAAAAAACTGGGCACTGCCCCCGAGATGGGCGAAATACTGGATGCCCTGAAAGACCTCGGATTCAAGTACGCCACCAAATCCGGGATTACAATTGCAATGAGCGATATAGAAGTACCGACCAATAAGTCCGAGCTGATTACAAAAGCGGACGAAAGAACCACCGTTATTGAAGAACAACATCAAAACGGGTTGATTACCGATGATGAAAGATATAACAGCACTATCGAAGTGTGGATGAATACCACCGACGATATCACCGATTCAATTAAGAAATCGATGAACAAAAACGGCAGTATCTATATGATGGCAAATTCCGGCGCCAAAGGTAATATTTCACAGATTAGGCAGATGGCCGGTATCCGCGGTTTGATGACTAACCCTTCGGGAAGAATTATTGACTTCCCGATTAAATCAAGCCTGCGCGAAGGTTTAAGCGCCATCGAATACTTTATTTCCACCCATGGTGCGCGTAAAGGTTTGGCCGATACGGCTCTGCGTACCTCGGGAAGCGGTTATTTAACCAGGCGTTTGGTTGATGTAACCCAAGACGTTATCGTCAGGGAATACGATTGCGAAACCGAAGACGGTATTTGGATTACAAAAGCGGATGAAACAGAATCGCTGCCGCCTTTTGCCGAGAGAATGACCGGCAGAATGGCTGCAACTCAAATTGTAAACCCCGAAACAGGGGAGATTATAGTTGACCGTAACCAGGAAATTGATGAAGCTATTGCCGAAACCATTGTTAAATTGGGAATTACAAGCGTATATGTTAGATCGTCACTAAGCTGCCAATTAAAGCAGGGTGTTTGTCAGTTATGCTACGGCAGAGACCTTGCACGCGGTTATTTGATTGAACCGAGTACCGCTGTCGGTATTATTGCCGCACAAAGTATCGGTGAGCCGGGTACCCAGCTGACATTAAGAACATTCCATACAGGCGGTGTTGTCGGGCTTGATATTACCACCGGTCTGCCCAGGGTGGAAGAGTTATTTGAAGCCAGGCCTCCCAAAACTCAGGCGATTATATCCGAGATTGACGGAATGGCGGAAGTTATCAATAATGAAGAAGGCAAACGTATCAAAGTAACAAGTTACGACGTCTATAAAGATGAACATAAGATTCCCGAAGGCTGGAATTTATTGGTAAATCACGGCCAGTGGGTGGATAGCGGTAATGTAATTGCTGCACCGCCGCAAGATGATACACAAACCTATGCCGAGTTGGTGGTTAATAATGTACCCGCTCGTTCTTCGGGTGAAGTAATTATCGAAGACGGAAGGGTTTTTGTTAAAATCGAAGAAAAAGAAGAACGTGATTACGTCGTACCGGCCGCTATTTATATCCGTATACAGGACGGCGACATGGTTAAAGCCGGACAGCAGCTTACCGACGGTTCGATTAACCCGCATGACATTTTAAATGTACTCGGAAAAGATGCTGTACAGCGCTATCTGGTAGACGAAGTCCAAAAAGTTTACTGTTCTCAAGGTGTTCATATTAACGATAAACACGTTGAGGTTATTGTCAGGCAGATGTTATCAAAGGTTCGAATCGATTCTCCGGGCGATTTCGATATTGTCCCAGGCGAACTGATTGACAGATTCCGTTACGAAGAAATAAACGCTAAGGTTCTTACCGAAGGCGGAGAGCCGGCAACGGCACGTGCGGTTCTGATGGGTATTACAAGAGCCTCTTTAAGTACCGACAGCTGGTTGGCGGCGGCGTCGTTCCAAGAAACCACAAGGGTGCTTACCGAAGCTGCGGTTAACGGAAAGCTGGATAGGCTTGCCGGCTTAAAAGAAAATGTAATTATCGGTAAACTGATTCCCGCGCGCTGCCAAGCTTCGAAACAAGCCTCGGCGGAAATGGAACAAAAGTTAGCACAAGGTGATACCCTTGAATTGGAATCCGATATCGATGATGAAGAAAATGACAATTCTTCCGATGAGGGCATAGGGATGGAAGACCCCCTTCAAAGCGCTCTTGAAAAAATTGAGGAATTCGATTTGACTTTAGAACCATCCGATGATGACGAAGAAACAGAGATTTAATCTCATTTAAAAAATCGTTATTAATAGCCGCTCCCTAAAAAGAGCGGCTATTTTTATAAGGAAAGATTTTAATATATGTTATAATAAGGCGATAGCGCATTGGGAGGGGCTAAAATAGAACGCGTTGTATCCGGTAAATTCAATAATGAAGACTCGCCTTTAGATAACAGTCTGAGGCCCAGACATTTTGATGATTTTATCGGCCAATCCAGAGTCAGGGAAAACTTAAGTATTGCAATAGAGGCCGCCAAAGGAAGGGGCGAGGCCTTGGATCATGTTTTGTTATACGGACCGCCCGGATTAGGAAAAACAACACTGGCTAATATTATTGCTATTGAAATGGGGGTTAACCTCCGTATTACTTCCGGCCCGGCAATTGAACGAACCGGTGATTTAGCAGCCATTCTAACCAATATACAAAGCCACGATATCCTCTTTATTGATGAAATACATCGCCTTAGCAGGGTTGTGGAAGAGATTCTCTATCCTGCCATGGAAGACCGCGCCCTCGATTTAATAATCGGCAAAGGCCCCGGCGCTAAAAGTTTGCGCTTGAACCTGCCCGATTTTTCTTTAATCGGAGCTACGACGCGTTTTGCCCAACTGAGCTCCCCATTAAGAGACCGATTCGGTTCGGTATATCGTCTTGATTTTTATGATATTAAAGATATTGAAGAAATCCTAAAACGTTCCGCTAAAATTCTTGGAATGAAAGCCGATCCCGACGGCCTATACGAAATTGCCTGCCGTTCACGCGGAACCCCAAGAATAGCCAATCGTTTGTTAAAACGAGTCAGGGATTACGCGCAGGTAAAAGGTGACGGTAATGCCACGGCGGAAATGGCAAACGAAGCGCTTGCAATGTTAGAAGTCGATAACATGGGGCTGGACGACGTCGATAACAAAGTTCTGCATACCATTATCAATAAGTTTAACGGGGGGCCGGTAGGAATCGAAACTATCGCCGCATCCATCAGCGAAGAAGCCGACACCATTATGGATGTCTATGAACCGTATTTAATGCAGTTGGGCTTTTTAGAAAGAACCCCGCGCGGCAGGGTCGCCACTCCTCTCGCTTACCAACACCTCGGAATACCTTTTAACGAGCGGCAAAAACCCCCGCAACAACCCTTGTTTTGATATGAAAAAAAGTATTTTAATCCATTGCTGTTGTGCTCATTGCACCGCTTATACCGTCCAATACTGGCAAGAACAAGGCTACGATGTTACCGCACTTTGGTATAACCCCAACATTCATCCGTATATGGAGCACCAATATCGGCTTGAAGCAATGGAAACCCTTGCCAAAAACTTAAACTTTAAATTGATAGTGGTTGAAGGTTATGATTTTGTTGAATATTTCAGGCGGGTAGTAGGGCATGAGACCGAAAGATGCGGTCTGTGTTTTGATATGCGGTTAAGTAAAACCGTTGAAACGGCAACCGAACTGGGAATCAATTATTTTACTTCGACATTACTGATAAGCCACCAACAAAAACACGACCTGTTAAAAGAAATGTGCGAAAAGTTGTCTCAAGATTCCAAAAGCACTTTTTTATATGCCGATTTAAGAAAGCGTTACTCCGACAGCCGCCGCATTACCAAACCGATGGATTTATACCGTCAACAATATTGCGGATGTGTCTATTCCGAATGGGAGCGTTATACCAATCAAAAAATTAAAGAGTAAGCTTTACCCTTATCGGCTTATTAGCTACTCTCCGACACCTCGCTGTGTTAAAATTATGTATCAAATTTACAGAGGCGTAAATTGGCTTATTACGTAAGGGCGATGACCCGAAATGATATAACAGCGGTAAACGAATTGGATCGTGAAGTTTTCCCCGATATAAGAAATTCCACCAATTTTCAAAGCGAGTTGGAAAACTTTCTTGCGCGTTATATCGTAATTTTTGAAACTGATTCGGCGGAAAATAAAAACCGGGATGCGGATAAACTTATCGGATATGCCGGGCTGTGGTTAATGGTCAGTGAAGCCCACGTTGTTAATATTGCCGTTAGCAATAACCGCCGCAGGAACGGAGCGGGGGAGCTGTTGCTAATTGCTTTAATTGAGCTTGCACTTCAAATGAATTGCAATATGATAACTTTAGAGGTAAGAGTTTCTAATATAACTGCGCAAAAACTTTACGAAAAATGCGGATTTATCCCCATGGGAATCCGTAAAGGGTATTATAACGACAATAACGAAGACGGGATTATAATGACAATCGAAAACATAAACAGTAATGTTTTCGGTGAAAATTTTAAAAAGCTTAAAGAAAATTATCGTAAAAAACGAGGGCCAATCAAAATAGACCTGGCTGCCCTCGCTTCTTAAATCACACACGAAATGCCGATTAAACAGCAGTTACCGGCTGCGGATTTACGCGGATAATTTAATAATTGGAACAGCTGCTATTAGCGGCGGGTAAATTTTTTCTTGAGTTCTTCGATTTCTTTGAATTTCTCAAATTCTTCTTCGCTAAGCGGTTCTATTGATGAGACTTCTCCGCTGTTGATGTTTATCATATAGAGTGCACGGCACTTCCAACAGCGATAGGGTCCTTTATATTCTTGCTCCAAAAGGGAAATACTGCCTTCACTCTCACACGCCGGACACTTAATTTTAATTGCCATCCTGTTTGCCTCCTCCAATTTCAATAATCCGATTATCCTCAACCGGCTTTTTAATCATTCTTTTTTATAACTAAACAAATATTTCGCGAAAAATACTTAACGGGGAACCTATATCTTTTTTCCGGAAACACTTTTATAACCTTAAAACCGGCATTTTCCGCAAGCCGCCTAGCTTCATTATAAGAAAATAGGTGGTAATATCTTAAAAGGACATTATTTTTTTCTTTCCAAGGTATTTTAACATCTTTGGGCTTGAACATAAAAGCCGGCTGCCATTTATTCCAAACCGTAATAAAAGCCTCGCCTCCCGGTTTCAAAACCCTCTTTAATTCGAAAAGCGCTTTTAAGCGTTGATCTTTTCCTCGTATATGGTGATAAGTGGCAACCGCAATCGCCCAATCAAAAGAATTATCGCCAAACGGGAGATTGCAAAGATCGGCTTGTACCAAAGAAACGTTATATTTAAATTTAAAAGCATACCTTTGAGCTTGTTTAAGCATACCGGAAGAAAAATCAATTCCATACAATTCAAAACCACTTGTAAACGGTAAAAAATCGGCGCCATGCCCGCAACCGAGATTAATTAGCCGCCCTTCTTGCCATTTAATTGCCAATTCTTCAAGCTCCGCCTTAAAAATTGAACGGTGCCTGAAGTTATACCAAGAGGGGGCAATATGATCGAAGACTTCTTTCAGTTCGTTATCCAAAATCGGTTCCTTTAATTACCAAAGAAGAATTTTTTATTTGTCGCTAATTAACAAAACTGGTAGACTGATTATAGCATTTATAAAAGAATTATGAGAGCACGAATGAAAAAAATGTCCAGAACCATCTCCGGGGTGACGCCTGTTGCCGTCATGACGGCGCCTCAGGGCTGCCCCGGCGAATGTATTTATTGTCCTACTTATGTTGCCACACCACAAAGCTATACCCCCGAATCACCGGCGGTTTTAAGGGCCAGAAGTTGCAATTACGACGCCGCTGACCAAGTTGAACTACGAATAAAAATACTTTCTGGAATGGGACATCCCACCGATAAAATAGAAATTATTATTATGGGGGGCACCTTTTTATCGTATCCTGTGGAGTATCAGTACCGATTTGTTAAAGGTTGTTTTGACGCCCTAAACGGTGTAATCTCCGGAAGCTTAAAAGAAGCGCAGAAAATTAACGAGAAATCGGAACATCGTTGTGTCGGTTTATGTATTGAAACCAGACCGGACTGGTGCGGTAAAGACGATATCCTTCGAATGATTGAATTCGGGGCAACCAGAGTGGAGCTCGGTGTACAAACGCTTGACGATAAGATTTATGAAACCGTAAAACGCGGGCATACCGTCGAAGACGTAATCAAAGCGACGCAAATGTTAAAGGAAGTCGGCTTAAAGGTGCATTATCATTGGATGCCGGGACTCCCCGGTTCAACCCCTGAAAATGACCTCAAATTATCCGGGATGATGTTTGAAAATGAAGCATTCAGACCGGACGGGTTGAAACTCTATCCGACAATGGTTGTTGAGGGCAGTATTCTCTACGAATGGTACCGTGCAGGTCTTTATGAACCTTACAATAAAGAGACAATGATAAACCTGCTGGCCGATATTAAAGCATTAGTCCCCAAGTACGTTAGGATATCGCGCGTGCTCCGCGATATCCCGGCTAAATTTATCGTGGCCGGTTTAAAGGATTCGTTACGTGAACCGTTAAAATTAATAATGGAACAAAAGGGAATTAACTGTCAGTGTATTCGATGCCGCGAATACGGACACAAAGCCAAGTTAAAGCTTTCGATTGGCAAAGCTAAATTGGATAGAATAGATTATAAAGCATCCGAAGGACATGAGGTATTCCTTTCATTCGAAGATGAATTTTCGACCCTCTTTGGTATGCTAAGGCTTCGAATGCAAGCTGATCCTTCGTTAAATGTCGGTTTTGATAACGAAACAGCATTTGTTAGGGAACTCCACGTTTACGGCCCCGAAATGACTATCGGAGAAAGGGATATTAGCGCCGTACAACACAGGGGTTTGGGGAAATCCTTACTGGCTGAAGCCGAACGTATTGCATCGGAAGAGTTTGGCGCCAAGCAAATGGCGATATTGAGCGGGGTAGGGGCCAGAGAATATTATCGAACCGAAGGTTATAAATTAGTAAACGGTTATATGATAAAAGATTTGTTATTGGAGCAATGACGGCTATTCGTCTCCTTCACTGCTCCAATTAATCATAATTTCTTTAATACGCTGGGCTAGTTTCGGGTTTTTGCGTAAACGTTCAATAAAAATGGGGCACCCCTCAACCATCGATTGCTGTGCAGAGTAGGCCATACTTGATATCAGTTGACTC
The DNA here is from genome assembly GCA_041656115.1 of Dehalococcoidales bacterium. NCBI lineage: Bacteria > Bacillati > Chloroflexota > Dehalococcoidia > Dehalococcoidales > Dehalococcoidales bacterium. The sequence continues at coordinate 65,932 of JBBAED010000002.1, forward strand.
ATTTGCGGGTTATCTTTTTCCGGTGAACCGAACCCGGGGGTGTTCTCCATCTGCCGACGAATATCCTCAGTAGTAAACTTCATCGGTATCAGACACATTTTATACCATGGGCATTCCTTACACTGTATTATGCCGTAGGCTTCATCTAAAATATCACTCATTCAAATATCTCCGTACCACTAATCGGTTAAGGACGATTAAAGCATACTGTCCATTTTTTCTTTTAACGCCGATTCGGATTGAGCACCGACAACCATATCCACCGCTTTGCCATCTTTAAAAAAAATAAGTGTAGGAATTGACACTATTCCATACCTTGATGCCGTATCCTTGTTTTGGTCTACATCCATCTTACAAATCTTAAATCTGCCGTTATATTCCTCAGACAGCTTTTCAAGCACCGGAGCAACCATACGGCAGGGACCGCACCACGGGGCCCAAAAATCTAATAATACGGGCAGCGTAGACTCTGCCACTTCACTTTCAAAACTTTGATCGGTTATTTCATAAACCATGCTGCAATCTCCTCTTTTTGTGGTTTTGTTTCTGTTTTATAGTAATGTTTTCAATTCATTGTGTCAAGAATATTTATTTTACATAACCATTAAATTCTAATGCAAGAAACAAGCAGTTATATTTCCAGCCACGAATGTGAATAAAGGGCTTCTCCGGTCAGAACCTTAACCGTTTTGGCATATTCCAATTCTTTGGGGATAAGCGACCCAAAATCCGGGTTGTAGCCATCCATCATATCGTGAACAAGTTTAAGGATTTCGGGCATTTCACCCCCGGCAAGGCGTACCAACTCTTCGTCAAAAGCATCAACTATCGCCGAATAAAGGCCGTATTTCATCAACATTGCCAAATATGTTCGATTTAAGAAGGGGCGCAAACTTGCTGGCGTGCCGTTGGATACATTCGAAAGCCCCACCACGGATTTGCACCCGGGAGCGATATCACCAAGCATCGACATAAATTCAATACAAGCTTGAACTTGGTTTATATCAACACTAACCGGCGTTACGATAGGGTCTATCCAGATATCTTCGTTAGGAATTCCGATTTCATTGGCTTTGTAAATAAGATCAACCGCCAGCATACACCTTTCGTTGGCATCTCGCGGCATCCCGTCCGCTCCCCACAAAAGCCCGATAATTTCGGCATCATATTCCTTGGCCATCGGCAGGATATTATCCAATCGCTCCTGTTGCAAAGAAACCGAATTTACAAGCGCCCGTGTTTTAGATGCTTTTAAACCAGCCTCGGTCGCCAGCGCATTGGTGGTATCAAGGGAAAGTTTTAAATCCGTAACTTCCTGAACGGTATTAACAAGCCAATCCATTAAGGAATCGCCATCTTTGCGAGCGGGACCGATGTTCAGATCAAGATAATGCATCCCGGCTTTAGCTTCGGCTTTGGCAAGTTCGCGGATAGGATCTTGTAAACGCTTCTTAAGCGCACTGCCGATTGTTTTCGACATAATATTTATATTTTCACCAATCAATATCATAACTTATTCCTCACGCTTTCCATGTTTTTAAAAAAGAAGGTATATGAGAACCCTCACGCGGCCCCACAATTATTTCCCAATCGGGGAGCTCTTCTTCCAAAGCACCGCTTTCAATGGCAATATAACCCGGAATTATCAGTTTACGGTGGTTGATTTTATCGGCAATGCCGCTTTTCTTAACAAAAGAGGCAATAATATCGGCGCTGAATTTACCGGCAGCCCAAGCGGTCATAACCGAAAGCCCTTCGGTATCCTTTATTAAAAGATACGACGGAACGCGGCTGCTTTCGATTTCACCGGAAACAATAAAGTATGTCAGCGAGAAATTACATGTTAGCAGAACCGGAGAGTCTGCACCGGGTCCGGCAATTTCATAAATATTTTCCGTTGTTGCCAAAGGCCTTTGGGGGTCGCTGAAAATATTCATCCGCAATACCAAAAGCGGAAAAAGGGTATCGCCCGTAAAATCGGAAAGAACAATAATCCCGGCGTACTTAGCAATAAAGGTAGCCGCTACCAGAGCCTCTTTTTGGGGGTCGGCACACATCTTTCCGACCATAACGATAGTCGGATAGCCAAGTGAGCGCATTTTCTGATTAAGGGCGGCACGTCGGATTGCGACTTGATCTCTTAGCGCATCCTTTATATCTTTTATGCCGGTATCAATCACTATATTTTTAATCCCCGCTTGCTCAAGCAGGGAAGTTAATTTTATAATCCCGTCAAGGCTCGCGTCTTTTACCGCAACCGGACAGGCATATTTCTTAACTAAAGGAATAATATTATCGCAGTTATTTTGCGTTACGGCATAAATTAACGGATTTTTATCGGCACAGAGCGACAAAGCTGATTCCAATACGAGAGGATTATCACAAATTAACATAATATTGGCATTAGTTTGTTGTAAAACCTTATTTACAAGACCGGTATACGCCTCGGCATTCCCCGAACAGCATTCTAAGGCGACCATCTCAGCGCAGAGAGCCTCTCCGACTCGTTCATAGGTAAGGGTGTTAAATTTCTCTAACCGGCTGTCAATTTCAATTTCCGACATATCATCGCTGATTAATATAGCAATGGCAGGCGGGTTTTCAAACCTTTTTTCATGGCGGAACATTACCGTTTCTCCGCCAATCGTTTTAGCATTTTTACCGCTTCCGATAACAACCGGCCTAATGGGGGGTGTTGAGGCCTCTTCCAATTTTTGTCTGGCTTCTTCCGAAAGATACGGGCATTTCGCAAGTTCCGTCTTTCCGGCAGCCAAACTCATTGCAAAGGCCAAGCAAGTCGGGACACCGCATTCTCCGCAATTCGTTTTCGGTAATAATTTGAATATTTCTATACCCGTAATCGCCATTTAAATAATCCTTTGTCCCATTATACCTATATTATTGCTTCCATCAAAAGGGCAGGGTGCCCCGCCGCTTTTAAAAAGGCTAAAACCGATTCTTCGTCGGTGCCTATGCTTTCATCGGCAATTTTATCCAACATACCGATAATTTCAGGGCCCTTCCCCCGTCTGCCGAAGTTGTCGCAAATCCATTTTTTAAGGGCCAGCGGCATCCAAACTATCCTTTGAACCCCGCCCTCGGCAAAGATAAATTTATCCTGCACGATATTGTAGCGGCTATGCCCCATAAAGCCGGGGATATCCAGTTCCCCTTTTATATTATCGATTATAGTTTTAAAATCCATACCGCAAGGGGTCATCCCGTTATAGTCTTTATCGGCAATCATAATACCGTTACACTGAGGTAAAACCACCGAAACACACTCCACCCATTCCGAGGTTGGCATCGGTTTCTCCATAATATCGTAAAGATTGTAACAGTTCATTTTACCCTGTGAAGCTGCTTTAACAAAATTATTAATACCTTGCCATTGCCCCAAGTTTGAATCCAACATTTTTTGCTTGAGGATAGGTTTATTGGGGCCTGTCGGCTCAATTTCATAAGCCGCCTTGCAATCCAGCCAGCTGTAAGAACCGCAGGGACTGCTTCTCTGGGGGCTTATTGTACAAACATGAAACGGGAAAAATGACTGACAAATCGTACACGAATAAAACGTATCGACACCTTCATCGGTTATCCCTTCCACACGTGCGTCACGCTCGGCGTAAATCGGCCTTGCCTTATTTAAAATTTCGGCTGCTTTTTTTGCGTCCGTATAGATTTTTACTTGTGTTTTGTCGATAATCCGTTCGTAATCGTTATGCAATTTTTCATAAAGGATAGCACCGATATGCCGTAACGAAAAACCTTTCAAAGCAACCGATTTACTAACCTTGATATGCCCCATATCTCTCTGTCCGGTATGCATTACCCCTTTTGTTCGGTTTAAAATGCGATGGATTTGCTTTTCCAGCACCGGTTCAAAGTCAGGCTGCATATTCTTACCCGCCACTTCGATAATAATTGCCAGCGGGAGAGTGTCTCCAATAGCGCAATCTTGTATATCGGGGCCAAACAGTTCTATTTTACCGTCGGTAATTTCTTCACACGCTAGGGTAGTAACCCATTCAACCATAGAACTTGTTCTGCCGCCAAATTGAATATAAAGGTCCTCGGCACGAATCCTTTCACCTTCAAATTCCGGGCCGTACAAAAACGGGAAGTTTGTTATTTTTACCATAATTGACCCTGTAAGAGGCGGTTTTTGAAACGCGGCTCGGATAATTTTTTCAAGCCGCAGTTAGCTCGATTAACATTTCTTTTACGAGCCTGATTGCTTCGGGATGCCTCATAATCAAAATATCGGCACCAGCGGTTGCCAGCGTCATAGCCGACATCGCCTCCAGCATAACGGCACGCTTTGTTATATCACCAAGGCTTGGGTTTTCTTCGGTGGGAATTCTAACTTCTTTTGTTTTCCAAGTTTCCGCGGCAATATTACAAATTATAGGATATTGCAATTTTTCATCGTTTTGAGTTAGCGCCGCAATCTGCATCCGCTCCATAACGGAATAAGCATATTCAATACCGTAGCCGATACTGCTAACGGTAGGATCCATAATAATTTTATCGTCAGGGACACCCAAGTTGCCCAAAAGAATATTAAGCTGTTTTGCTAAATTGATATCAATCGGGCTGCAAGCAATAACGGTATGCCCGCATTCTATTGCAATCGGGGCGATGTTTTTGTAATTTCCTTCTTCAAGAGGACCTATAATCAGGTTTTCGCCCCTGCAAATCTCGCTGACTTTGGTTAAAACTTCCGTATCTTTTTCATGATTGGAGGTCCCCCAAACTATTAAGGGAACATCTATCGCTTCGGCAACTTTTTTAACAATCAAAGCGGCGTTATCGGCATCACCGTCAAGCCCGTTAGGGTCGGTACCTGCCAATTGCAAACAAATCATCTGCGCGCCGTATTCCTTGATGCATTTTTGAGCCCATTTCACCGGATCGTGGATTACATCCGCAAACGGTTTAATAGCGGCTTCGGTCCAATCGTCCGCTACCGCGTCGTAGACTTCCATTGCAATTACCGGAACATGCGGCATTGATCCGTCAAAAGAATAAAAAGGGTAGGCCGTTTCACCGCCGACGGTAACCGCACCGGCACCTTTTCCGAGCGTAATTTCTCTGATTTGACCGTTATAGGGTATTTGGGGGGTTTCAAAAGCCATTTAAACCTCCGGGTTAAGCAAATTAATAATCTTGGCCGCTTTAATCGTGTTCGACATTAACATCGCAATTGTCATCGGCCCTACACCGCCGGGAACAGGGGTTATCGCACTTGCTTTTTCTTTTACCGATTTAAAATCAACATCTCCGCAAATAACCGCCTTACCGTCCGCTGTTTCACCAATTCGATGCGTACTGGCATCAATAACTATAACACCTTCTTTAACCATATCGGCGGTAATAAAGCGCGGCTTACTGCCGGCGGCGGCAATTAAAATATCGGCTCGGCGCGTATGAGAAGCCAAATCTTTGGTTTTAGTATGACAAACCGTTACCGTGGCGTTAGCGCCTTTAGCTTTTTGCATTAGCATTCCGGCCATCGGTTTCCCTAAAATATTACTTCTGCCGATAATTACAATATCGGCGCCCTCGGTCTCGATACCGTATGTTTCAAAAAGAACCTGTATCCCAAGAGGGGTGCACGGCAGATAATTGGCTTTGCCAATCATTAGATTGCCCATACTTTCGGGGTTAAAACCGTCAACATCTTTAATGGCGTTTATTGCCGCCAGGATAGTGTTTTCGTGGATGTGGGAGGGGAGGGGAACCTGTACCAATATCCCGTGTATTTTAGGTTCACTGTTTAGCCTATCAATTAAAGAAAGTAATTCTTCCTCGGTCGTTTCGGCCGGTAAATCGTAATTTTCGGAATATAAACCCATCGCTTCGCACGTTTTTACTTTCATCGAAACGTACAACTGTGATGCCGGATCGCCGCCGACCAATACCGTCGCCAACCCCGGCACAATATTGTATTCTTTTTTTAGGCGCACAACCTCTTCCGTTAGTTCTTCACGGATATGTTTGGCGGTCGCCGTTCCGTCTATAATCATTGCAGGCATAATTTATTTCCCTCCCAGTGTTACCGACGGGAATTCACCGCTATCGGTGTGCGGTAGAAAAAGCGCAGCAACATAATTGTCCATAAATAAGTTATTTTCGGATAATTCAAGATGTGTCATCATCGATGCAATTTTTAATCCGTCTTTAATAAGATCACGAGAAAATGCCGATAATCTGGCTCCCAATAAAGAGCCGTTACCGGCAAAAACAAATTTATTTTTAGGGATATCAGGTAAAAGCCCGATAATAATCGCGTTTGCAATATCGATATGGTTACCGAAAGTGCCGGCAATAATAACTTGTTCCAAGTCCTTAAATTCCTTATCGACACTTTGCAATAACGTTTTATAACCGGCAAACATCCCTGCCTTGGAGCGAACCAGATTTGCGATATCGGCCTCGGTGAGAACGATATCCTTATATGTTTGTGTTTCGTCGGCATAGGCTAACACGTATTCAAAGCCGTCATCGCCCTCTCTGATTCTGCGGTTCAATAACCCTCTGTTGAATTTACCGCTTGGGTCTATCACCCCTTTTTCAAGCAGTTTGGCACCGATATTAATTAAACCCGAACCGCAAATGCCTTTCGGTTTAGCGTTATCAATTGTGGTAATTACCGGTTCATAGGTTTTAGGGTCAATATCAAAGCCTTCGATAGCCCCCGAAGTGGCAATCATCCCGTGTTTAATTCCGCCTCCTTCAAAAGTCGGCCCGGCAGAACACGCGGCAGTAATCATCCAATCTTTATTGCCAAGTACAATTTCTCCGTTTGTTCCGATATCGATATAAAGAGTCAATTTATCTTTTTGATAGATACCGGTCCCCAGCATTCCCGATACAATATCACCGCCGACATAACTGGCAACGCAGGGCATGGTATAAACATAAACAGAAGCGGATGTTTCCAATCCGATACTCTGGGCTTTAATAAGAGGCAAGAAAGCGGCAGTCGGAACATACGGCGATAAGCGCAAATATTTCGGATTTAAGCCAAACAGCAAGTGAGTTATAACGGTATTGGCGGCAAATATAATATGCGTAATTTCATTGATTTGAACATTCGCTTTTTTGGCAAGGTTTTTAAGCATGTCGTTTAAGGTAGCAATAACCGCTTTTTGCAGTTTTTCCATGCCATCCGATTTTTGAGCCCAGGCAATGCGGCTAATAACATCTTCTCCGTAACTAATCTGGCGGTTGTAATCGATACCTTGGCTAATTACTCGCCCGCGGTTTAAGTCCAGGAGTTGCCCTCTGACCGCGGTTGTACCGATATCAAAAACAAGCGCAAAATTACGCGCTCTGGTATCTCCGCTTTCTATGTTTATCAATTTATATGCGTTTTCGGTTTCTTCAAGAAGTGTAACGGTGGCATTCCAGCCGCCCGCTCTTAAGGTTTCCGCCAATATATCAAGAATGTCACTCTCAACGGCAACCTGTTGTATTCCGCCTTGTATCTTAAGCCCCTTAAGAAGACGCGCAAGGTCATCCGTATTATCTTCCATAGTGGGCGGAGTTAACCGCAAGAAAACCTTTTTAACGGGCGGGTTAAATTTCCAACCGCTTACCAATGAACATGAAGATAAAAGCTCCTCTTTGGAAAGAATTGCCTTCTCCAATTTAGACGTTACCGGAATTTCAACAACAAGGTCGGACAGGATTCTGCTTTTACAGGCCTGCCTGACACCTTTTTTGTAATCTTGTTCAGATACTTTATCCGTCCTTACGCTTTCAACCTGACCGCGTTTAATAATTACATTACATGTTCCGCAAACACCGGCACCGCCGCACGAAGCATTGATATGCACACCGGCGGCAACCGAGATTTCCATCAGGTTATCTCCCGGCTTGGCAAGGATATCAACGTTATCCGGTTCAAAGTGTACGTTATATCTGATTTCGGTATAATCGTCCGGCATATTTAAAAGAGTCCTTTTATTTTTCCGCTTTCAACATCAACGTCAATACGGCGGTAAGCAGGGTCGGAACCGGTTCCGGGCATCAATTTAATATCTCCGGCCACCGGAACAACAAAGCCCGCTCCATTGTAAGTCAATACATCTCTTATAGGCAAAGTCCACCCTTTGGGACGCCCTTTAATTGCAGGGTCGTGGGTCAGGCTTAAGTGCGTTTTAACCATACAAGTCGCCATTTTGTTAATGTTTGGATCTTTTTCAAGTCTTTCAATTTTGGCATTTGCTTCGGATGAGTAGCTTACGCCATCGGCACCGTAAACCTCTTTGGCGATAATATCAATTCTTTGCTTTATTGAGGTGTTATCATCGTAAAGCAGTTTGAAATCAACTTTTTCTTCACAAGCCTCAATAACCGCATCGGCAAGCTCTAAAGCGCCCGCGCCGCCCTTTAACCAGTGCTCTGAAAGGGCAACTCTGGCTCCGGTTTGACCGGCAATCCTTTTTACGATTTCAATTTCGGCTTTGGTATCCGTATAAAAACCGTTAATACAGACAACAGGATTTATCCCCGCCTTTTTAACGGTTTCAATATGGGCAACAAGGTTCTCGCAGCCCTTTTCAACCAAGCCGACATTTTCTTCGGTATAAGCGGAATCCAACGGTTTCCCGGGTTCAACCTTGGGGCCGCCGCCATGCATTTTAAGGGCTCGAACGGTGGCAACAATAACCGCGCAATTAGGAACAAGGCCGCTAAGCCTGCATTTGATATTCCAAAATTTTTCAAAACCGATATCCGCTCCAAAACCGCTTTCGGTAACATGATAATCGGAAAGTTTTAATGCCACCTGATCGGCAACAATGGATGATTGGCCCACCGCAATATTGGCAAAAGGTCCGGCATGGACCATCACCGGCTGTCCTTCAATTGTTTGCAGTAAGTTGGGATTTGCGGCTCTTACCATCCAAGCCGTCATCGCCCCGTCAACTTCAAGGTCTTTAGTTGTTACGGGGTTACCTTGTTTATCGTAAGCTACAACTATTTTTGAGATGCGCTCGCGCAGGTCTTTTAAGCTCGTAAAAACAGAAAGGATTGCCATCACCTCGGAACTAACCGAGATTGCAAAACCGGAACGCATCATAAAACCGTCCGTTTTATCGCCAATCCCGATGACTATATCGCGTAAAGACTGGGCGCAAAAATCGATAACCCATTTCATTTGGACGTTACGCGGGTCGATATCAAGGCGTTTTAAGTTTCTTTTAGCCAGAGTTTCATCATTGTAATTAAACTCATGCTGCAGCCTTGAAGTAAGCGCCACCATTGCCAAGTTATGGGCGTTAGTTACATTATCAATATCACCGGTAAGACCCAGTGAAAACGGGGTTAACGGAATGCATTGAGAAAGCCCGCCGCCGGCAGCACTGCCTTTAATATTAAAAGTAGGCCCCCCCGAAGGCTGTCTGATGGCGCCCGATACATTTTTGTTTCTTTTCGCAAGGCCCTGCACCAACCCCATTGTGGTGGTGCTTTTCCCTTCCCCGAGCGGGGTAGGGGTTATGGCGGTAACATCAATGTATTTTCCGTTCGGCCTGTTTTTTAAACGTTCTAAAAGCGGAGCAAAATCAACCTTCCCGATATAATGTCCGTAAGGAAGAAGTTCTTCTTTACGAATGCCCCAATTTTCGGCAAGAGAAGCAATCGGTAACATATTTTCTTCTGCTTTTTCCGCTATTTCCCAGTCTTTTAGTTTAGTAGGGTCAAGGGATGAAAAATCAAACTTTGCCATCTTAATGCCTTCCGCTCCTCTTTTTAAGTCAGTTAATCATAATTAAACGGTTATCGCTTAATTATACATTTATTCGGGGATATAAAGGAATATTTATTTACATAACATTATAATTATCTAAATTACAGAGCAGTTAACAAAACATCGGATGCAATCACAAATTAAAAGTGCGGAAATTGAAAAGCGCTAAGATTATTAAGACTCAAATTACTTTATAACAGCAGGCGTTTCGTTTGAATAAACATACAATGCTGAGTTATAATTAGCTTTACGTAAGTTGTATATTTTTAGGTTTAGGGAGAAAAAGTTTGCTTAAGAGTCATAGTTGCGGAGAGCTTAACCGGAATAACAATCAACAAACAGTAACCCTTAGTGGCTGGGTAGATCGTCGCCGTGACCACGGCGGCTTAATTTTTATCGACCTTAGAGACAGAGAGGGAATGGTACAAATCGTTTTTAACCCCGAAAACTCTAAAGAGTGCCATGATATTGCCAACTCACTAAGAAACGAATATGTAATTCAAATAACGGGACAGGTTTCTTTGCGACCGGAAGGAACAATAAATCCGAATTTGCCAACCGGTGAAATTGAAATCTTGGCCGATAGCGTTAAGATTCTGAATCCTTCCAAAACGCCCCCTTTCTATATCAACGAAGATATCGATATCGATGAAAACTTGCGTTTAAAATATCGCTATCTGGATATCAGGCGTGAACGAATGAAAAACAATATCGTTTTACGCCATCGCGTTACCAAAATGATGCGCGATTTTATGGATAACAGGGGATTTTTGGAAATAGAAACCCCGATTCTGATTAAAAGAACCCCCGAAGGCGCCCGCGATTATCTTGTTCCCAGCCGCGTCTATCCGGGTAAATTTTACGCCTTGCCGCAATCCCCTCAACAATTAAAACAGCTTTTAATGGTGGCAGGTGTCGAAAAGTATTTCCAGATTGCCAAATGCTTCCGTGATGAGGATACACGTGCGGACAGGCAACCCGAGTTTACTCAGCTTGATATTGAAATGAGTTTTGTTGAAGAGGACGACGTTATGCAATTAATCGAAGACCTCTTCATTAAAATAATGGAAGAGATAAAACCTCAAAAACGTTTTATTAAACCATTTCCGCGCATAGATTACGCCGACGCGATGGAACGTTACGGATCAGATAAACCGGATATCCGCTTCAGGATGGAAATAAAAGATATTTCGGATATCGTTGCCAATTCCGAGTTTGGTGTTTTTAGCTCAGCGGTTGCCACCGGCGGTAAGGTTAAGGGGATAAGCGCTCCGGGTTGCGCCGGTTATTCACGCGCCCAGATTAATGAACTAAACGAACTGGCTCAAAGTTTTGGAGCAAAAGGTCTGGCCACCATTATGCTGGACGCTTCAGCCCCAAGTATTGATGAACTGACTTCTGATTCGGTAAAATCACAAATAGCCAAATTCCTTACCTTGGAAGAGATAAAAAGCATTGCAAAGAGGCTTGAAGCCGTCCCCGGCGATATGCTAATGATTGCCGCAGGAGATAATGCCACCGTAAGCGATGTGCTTGGCAGAATGCGCTCTGAAATGGGCACACGCCTAAAACTGGCTGACCCCGATTTGTTTGCGTTTTGTTTTATTGTTAATTTCCCTTTGTTTACCAAGGACGACAAAACAAATCGTTGGGAGGCAATGCATCATCCGTTTACGGCTCCCAAGGATAAAGATTTACCGATTTTGGAATCGGACCCCGGCAATGTATTTAGCCAAAGCTATGATATAATATTAAACGGGTACGAAATCGGCGGGGGCAGTATCAGAATCCATAATCCCGAACTGCAGCGAAAAGTCTTCAATATTATGGGACATTCGGACGAATCAGTTAATCGACTTTTCGGACATTTACTGGAAGCCTTCAGTTACGGGGCTCCGCCGCACGGCGGAATTGCCATCGGTGTTGATCGTGTTTTGATGCTTCTATCCGGAGAAAACACAATCAGAGAGGTAATTCCTTTCCCCAAAAACCAGAATGCTTATGATTTGTGCTTTAATGCTCCCGACGTAGTAAGCCGAGAGGATATTGATATATTGCATATTAAGTTAGTGGATAAAAAGGCAGAAGAATAAATAATATAAAGGGGTAATAATGAAGTCAACACTGGATAAAATTGAAAACCATACGGGTTATCTAACCGTTGAGACCGAACCGGCAGACCTTGAAAAATACATGGATAAAGCCTATCAACGGTTAGTTAAAAGGACAGAGGTCCCCGGTTTTCGCAAAGGTAATGCGCCGAGAGACATTTTAGAAAAACACGTTGGAAAAGAAAAGCTCTTGGCAGATGCCATTGATGAAGCGATACCGGATATTTGCTTCGAAGCCTTAGAAGAACACGGCTTGGAAGCCATTATGCAGCCGATGGTTAAAATATTGGAAAATGAACCTTTAAAATTTGAAATGACGGCCGCTTTGAAGCCGACAATTGAGCTTGGCGATTACAAAAATATGGTTGTAATCCCCGAATCAACGGAAGTCGAAGACGAAGAAATTAACGATATTCTGGATAGGCTGCGCAAACAATACGGCGAAAGCTACGAAATTTCGGATGAGCCGATTAAACAGGGAGATAGCGTAACGGCCGACATTATCGGTGAAGTTTACGAATCGCCAATTATTAGAATGCAGGGCTCTCAATTTGTAATGGATGATGACTTTGCTAAGGATATCCCCGGGCTGACCGAAAAAATAATCGGAATGAAAAAGGGAGAGGAATCCAAATTTAAACTTACCCTTCCGGAGGATTTCGGAACAAAAGTGGCAGCCGGTAAAGAAGCTGATTTCACCGTTACCGTTAAGGAAGTTCGCGGGATGAAATTACCGGAACTTAACGATGAATTTGCCAAAAAAATCTCTTCCGAGTTTGAATCCTTCGACGCTTTAAAAGAAAAAATCAAAAATAATTTAAAAAGCGAAAAAGAACGTAACGCCGAAGCCAATTACGAAGAAAAGGTTATTAACAAGTTAATTGAAATCAGTAGCTTGGAATATCCGCCTGCAATGGTGGAAATGGAATTGCAAAACCTGATTCAGGATTATAAATGGCAATTACAAGCGTCCTGCCGAGATGAAAAAGAATTTGAAGAAAGAATGAAACAGACTCCGGAAGCCGAATTAAGGAAAAACGGCAGACCTCTGGCTCAAAAGAGAGTTGAGTGGGCGCTTGCGGTAACCGAAGTGGCAAAACAAGAAGATATTACCGTTTCGGAAGAAGAAATAGACGCAGAAATTGAAAAAACATTAGCAAATGCCGGACCTAGGAAAGAAGATTTGGAAAAATATTTACAGGGTGCATCCGGGCGCAAAGAAGTGGAAGGTATGTTGCATAGCAGGAAAACCGTAAAGTATTTGATAGATACTGTTAAAGCCAATACCACGCCCAAAGACTAATTTTATAAACAAGGAGTGTACTAAAATGAACGGAAATCCGATGAATGTAATACCCATGGTGATTGAAAGCGGTGCAAGAGGGGAGAGGGCTTATGATATTTATTCTTTACTGTTAAAGGAACGTATTATCATATTGGGTAGCCCTATAAACGATCAAATTGCCAATATTATTATTGCCCAGCTTCTCTTTTTGGAAAGGGAAGACCCTGATAAAGACATCCAGCTGTTTATTAATTCTCCGGGCGGGGTGATTTCTTCGGGGCTGGCTATCTACGACACGATGAATTTAATCAAACCCGATGTATCGACAATTTGTCTTGGTATGGCGGCCAGTATGGCTACCGTACTGTTAAGCGCCGGTACTAAAGGTAAAAGATTTGCGCTTCCCAACTCAACCATACATATGCACCAAGCCCTCGGCGGTGCGCAGGGACAGGCTTCCGATATCGAAATTGCCGCCCGCGAAATTATGAGGCTCCAAGAATTGATTAGAGGTATTTTAACCGCTAATACCGGGCAACCCATGGAAAAAATTATTCACGATTCAGACCGTGACTTCTATCTGAACGCTACTCAGGCCGTCGAATACGGTTTAATTGATGAAATACTAAAGAAACCGGAAGAAGACAAGAAATAATATAATTTTTATTTGCTAAACATCACAGCGACCGGCAGGGTATTAGTACCTTGCCGGTTTTTGTTTGTGAGAGAGAATAGACTGACTTCCCAAGTACAGGAAAACAGGGGTTTGATTTGAACAAACTGTTTTGTTAAGTTTCCGTTTTAGGATTTGTTACACCCGAAAGAAAAAATCGAGATTATTGAATCTATAGTGACACATGCTGACAATTGTGCTGCTGTGTTTTTTAGCGCACATCGATAGTTCAAAGTTCACATCGATAACATTGGGGAGAATAAATGAGGATTGATTAAAAAAAGAATAAAAGTTAATCTTCCAGCATTTTTTCAATCTCTTCGGTGAGGTTATACCCGTTAATGATATTGCCGCTGTTATCAAAGACTTGCCCGTTGGCAATAAAAACCTTGCCCGAGCTGAAAGCAGCCATTGTTGTTGTAATAAGCGGTAACTCTCTTCGTACTCCTTGGCGGCGTATAGCTTTAAAAAGTTCGTTTTCCGTCCCTTTGCTTCTTTTTATATCCTCCGCAGAAAGCCCGTCCACAGCCTGCCAATAAGAATCAAATTCTCCCCCGACAATCGGGAATTTGCAGTAACTGACTATCGGCCCCTCATCAAGCTCAGGGGTCACCAAATGCATCATAACCCCGGTTTCTTGGGCTTTGGCATCAATAAGTTGCCAGATAACTTCGCCCCACGTACCTTTCGGGCCGCCCGGTGCCGCCGGGTGCAAGTTGAGCATGTTATACTTTTCACACATTTCTTTGCCGACAATAAGCATGTAACCGGCAAGGATACAAAGGTTACAATCAAAACCCTTTAATAAATCCATAACATGACGGTCATATTCAAGCCGCCATTCGGATAACGGTTCTCCGGCAACCTCGTCAGGCCGATCCCCTTTAAATTTTTGGTAAGAAAAGCATACCAGCGGAACCCCGCTACCTTTTACAAGTTCGATAAAAAGATCGGTTTCAGACGATTCATTCGGCTCACGGCTGCAAAAAACATAGGAAATAGAGGCGTTTTCTATTTTGCCGCTCTTAATATTATCCAAAGCAACCTTAAAAAGTTCCCTTGAACCCTTGCCTCTGCCTGTGGAAAACCACCCGAATTTATACATTTTACACAAACCGTTTCTTTAATTTGTTTTTTAAACTAACAAGTTTTACCAGCGGATTCGAATAATACCCCTTTATTTTTGCGCCGTCTAAGGCATTCAAAAAATCTTCTTTGCCGTTAAAATCGGGCATTTCAACAAAACAAGCCCCAATCTCAGGGATTGAATGGGCATCGCTGCCCGCGCTTTGTCTAAACCCGTTCTCTTCTGCAAATAACCTTCCCTTGTCACGATTTTGAAAAGGAGCCATCCTCCCGTTTAAGACCTCGATTATATCAATCTCTTCTTTAATTAACTCAAGGGTTTCCATTTGCAAAGCGGAAGAGCGGAATTTATCAAACGGATGAGGAATGCACACCAACCCGCCTTGCTCTCTGATTCTTTTAATTGTTTCTTGCGGGGTCATCCCCGATGGAATCGTTTCCTGCAAAAACATACCCATTATCTCACCGTTAGGGGTTAATATTTCTTCGGCCACTATAATTTTAAACGGTGCTATTTTTTGCAATTTAACGGCCCCTTCAATTGTACCGTGATCACAAACAGCCAAACAATTAATGCCGATTTTCAGGCATCGGTTAATAATATCATCCAAAGAATTATCGGAATCATCCGAATAGCAGGTATGGATATGGAGATCGGCTTTAAGCACCGCTTAGCTTCTCCTCTCCAGATACGCCCCCGACCTGGTATCAACCTTAACGATATCTCCGATTTCAATAAAAAGCGGAACCTGAATCATAGTACCGGTTTCCAGTTTTGCCGGTTTATTTCCGCCGGTTGCGGTATCCCCTTTAAACCCGGGTTCGGTTTCAATTATCTCCAAATCAACGGTAATCGGAATAGAAATATCCAATATCTCATCTTTATAGAGGGATACCTCCACTTGCATCCCTTCTTTTAGATAAGGGATAGAATCCGTTAATTTATCTTCGTTAACGGTAATTTGGTCAAAGGTTTCCGTATCCATCAAATAATACAAACCTTCGTCGCTGTAAAGGTATTGCATTTTACGCATATCAAGGTTTGCTCTTACAAATTTATCATCGGACTGAAAACTTTGTTCAATAGTATGACCGGCAACTATATCGCGAAGTTTGACATGTGCCAAGGCTGTTCTTTTCATTTTTATATGCTTGTAATCGATAACTTGATATAATTTGTCGTTTAATACAATAACAACGCCTTTTCTTAATTCCGAACCGCTTAACATGAAATTCCTCGCTTAATTATTTACTTAACCCTGAAATGACATTCATTTTACCATTTTTTAGTACAACTGTATCCTCTATCCGCACGCCGCCCCACCCCGGTATGTAAATCCCCGGCTCAATTGTAAAGACCATATTTTCGGTCAAAATATCCGCGGATGTCCGATGGAGGGCAGGTTTTTCATGAGCCACAAGGCCGATTCCGTGCCCTAAACTGTGGCCGAAAGCCGCCCCATGCCCCGCTTTATCGATAATGCTTCTGGCAAAATAATCGGCCTCGGCACCCGTTGTGCCTTCGGCGATATTTGCAATGGCATGTAATTGCGCTTCCAATACAATTTTGTATATTTCATTAAAAGTATTATCGGCTCCACCAAGACATAACGTTCTGGTGCAATCACTGCAATAGCCCTTGTATTTTGCGCCAAAATCGATTACTATCGGCTCCTTTGCTTTGATTCGGCGCTCAGTCGGGTAGGCATGCGGAAGCGCCGCATTCGGCCCTGAACCAACAATTATTTCAAAAGGAACTGTCTCGCTGCCGGCCTCTCGTAACGCCTTCTCAAGCTCCCAAGCAACATCAAGTTCGGTCATCCCCGGGCAAATAATGCTTTCAAGGTGTTCAAAGGCTTTATCGGCAATTTTAACGGCTTGCTCGATGCAAACAATCTCGGCGGCATCCTTAACAGCCCTTATTTTTTCAACAGCCCCCGGCAAGGGAATCATATCCAGTTCAATTCCGCTTTTTTGAATCGCCGATGAAAAGTTCTGGAATTTTTCAATTGTTATATCTCCGGGCTCAAACCCCAATGTTTTGATATTAAGCCCGCCGGTAATTTCGGGGAACCATTTATCAATGCCATCCGTAATTTGGAATAGGGTGTAGAGCGGAGACTGTTCCTTTACTTGCTCGACATAACGAAAATCAGTCGCTAAAACAGTATTATTTTGAGTTATCAAAAGATATCCGGCTGAGCCGCTAAAACCGGAAAGATAATATCTGTTTTGGGGTTGGGATATTAGAACGGCATCTAAATTTTTCTCCTTTAGGATTTCCCTGAGTTTAGATATTCTCTTTTCTGTCTGCATCGGTTTCCTCTTCAATTTTGGCCATCGGATGAGCCACAAGATAAACTTTTCGCGCCTGACTGTAAGAAACATGGGTATAAATCTGAGTTGTTGATAGGTTGGAATGCCCCAGTAGTTCTTGGACAACCCTTAAGTCGGCCCCGCCGTTAAGCATATGGGTAGCAAAGGTGTGACGCAGCATATGCGGGTGAACATTCTTTTCGATACCAGCCAATTCCGCATATTTACGAATCAGCATTTGCACCATGCGTTCGGTAATTCTTGTTCCGTCGCGGTTTAAAAAAAGGGCTACGGCTTTTTTCTCTTTTTGAACCCCTAATTTCGGCCTGCCGTCGCTAAGATAGTTTTCAATCGCATTAACGGCATATTCTCCCATTAAAGCAATGCGTTCACGAGAGCCTTTCCCCCAAACCCGTATTTGCCTACCTTCAATATCAACGTTATCGATATCCAAACCGACTAACTCGCTCACCCTTAACCCGGAAGCGTAAATCAGTTCTATTAAAGCCCTGTCTCGCAAGCCTTGCGGGGTCGATAAATCGGGCGTTTGCAACAGTTTAACAATTTCCTCAATCGTCAAAAATTCGGGCAAACGCTTATCCAGCTTGGGAGAAACAGAATGTTCAAGAGGATTTACATCCAATATTTTTTCTCTTGATAAATAGCGATAAAAGGAACGGATAGCGGAAAGTTTACGGGCGATACTGGATTTAGCAACCCCTTCACTCGCTAAATAAGCCATATATTCACGCAATACCCATTTATCGGCCTTATCGAGGGTTTTGATCTCCTTCATGCGTAAAAATTGGAAAAACCCTTTAGCCGAGCCGCGCTTGGTATTACCGACCAAATCGCCGGTGTAGTTACGCACGGTGTAGGGAGACACATTACGCTCGGCGACTAAATAGTCGACATATTTGTTAAAAACTTCCTGCATCGGTTTTAGTCCTGCCGGAGTTTATTTTTATAATCGCATTTGGTGCACTTACCCGTTTTGCCTCTGTATACGGTCATTAAGCCGCCGCACTCAGGGCAGGGCTCGGGTAAGGGCTTTGTATTGATTGCAAAGTTACATTTCGGATATCCGCTGCAGCCGTAAAAGGTTCTTTTCTTTTTACTGCGTTTTTCAATAATATCCTCGCCGCATTCGGGGCACTTGGCGCCCGTTTTAATCTTAAACGAACTGGTGTATTTACATTCCGGGTAACCGCTGCAGGCCAAAAACTTACCGAAACGACCGACTTTAATCACAACCGACTTTTCACAGAGCGGGCATTTTTCATCGGTTTCTTCGTCTGCCAGCTTAACCCTTTCGATATCCTCGCCGGCTTTTTGCAAGTCCTCATTAAACGGCCCGTAAAACTCCCTGACTACCCCCACCCAGTCTATATCGCCGTTGGCAATCTTATCAAGATCGTTTTCAAGATGTGCCGTAAAGTCGATATTAACAATATTGGGGAAGTGTTGGAACAACAAATCGTTAACAATAAATCCCAATTCCGTCGGTTTAAAGCTGCCGCCCGGCTTGGTGACATATTCACGGTCCTGAATGGTAGATAAAATAGGCGCATAGGTACTTGGGCGCCCAATACCCCATTGTTCAAGCATTTTAATTAAGGTCGCTTCCGTATAACGTGACGGCGGCTTGGTAAAGTGCTGTTTTTCCGAGAGGTCTAAGAGTTTTAATTCCTCTCCCTTTTCCATTTTCGGCAGCTTTGATGTCTCTTCCTCTTCGTTATCGTCTTTCTTTTCACTGTAAAGGGTTATAAAACCGGGAAAGATGTTTACTGAGCCGGTTGCCCTGAAAAGATACTTATTTTTGGAAAGATTATTTTTAGCGTTAATATCAACCGATGTATTTTCAAAAGAAGCTGCCGCCATTTGGCTTGCAACCATCCTTTGCCATATCAGATTGTATATTTTATATTGCGTAGCAGTGAGATACTGTTTAACGGAATCGGGCGTACGCCACACCTTAGTGGGGCGAATGGCCTCGTGGGCTTCTTGGGCTCCCTTTACTTTACGGGAAAAGGAACGTGCATGAGCAGGCAAGTATTCAGCCCCGTATTTTTCCGAAATATAATTCCTTACTTCCGCTAGGGCGGAAGGGGCTACATGTGTGGAATCGGTTCTCATATAAGTAATCAAACCGACACTGCCCTCATTGCCGATTGTCAAACCTTCATAAAGCTGTTGGGCGGTTACCATCGTCATTTTTGCCGTAAATCGGAAACGCCGCCAGGCTTCCTGTTGTAACGTACTGGTAATAAACGGGGGCGCCGGTTGGCGTTGCACATTTTTTACAGTCACCTTACCGACACTGTAATCCGCTTTTTCCAATTCCGATTTGATTGTCATCGCTTGGTCGGAGTTTTTGATTTCCGCCTTGGCGTTATCGGCTGTTTTAATAAGCATCGCCTTAAATGAGCCATCTTTTTTAGCAGAATTTTTCTGTAATTCCGCTTCGATGGTCCAATACTCAACGGGAACAAATTGTTCAATTTCACGTTCGCGATCGGCTACAATCTTTACGGCAACGGATTGGACTCTTCCTGCCGACAGTCCTTTACGCACTTTTCGCCACAGGAGGGGGCTTAGTTTATAGCCTACCAGCCGATCTAAAATCCTGCGCGTTTGCTGCGCATTAACAAGTTGAATATCAATATCGCGCGGGGTTTTAAAAGCGTCGGTAATCGCCTCTTGGGTAATCTCATGGAAAGTAACACGGCGGTATTTAACGTCTTTCTGTTTTATAGCCTCGACAAGATGCCAAGCAATCGCCTCACCCTCGCGGTCGGGGTCAGTCGCCAGATATACGGTAGAAGCCGTCTTAGCGGCATCCCTCAGTTCTTTTACGGTTTTATTTTTATCTCTGGATACAACATATTTGGGTTCAAAATTATTCTCAACATCAACGCCTAAGCTGCTTTTCGGTAAATCCCGGATATGCCCCAAAGAAGCCTTAATGGTGTAATTTTTACCCAAAATTTTCGAAAGGGTTTTCGCCTTAGCCGGCGATTCCACTATTACAAGTTTTTTTTCCATCTAGTTAATCTCTATCTTATAAAATTCTTTATTTTCACGCACTTCACGGCATAAAGCATAATTCATTGCCCCGACCTGTTTTACCATCCCTTTTAACTCCATCATCGCCAGGGTACTGCTGGTAACCGAAATCGGCAAAGCACTGTTACGGCAAACTTCGTCAATATGTTTGGGTTCCGCCCCTAATTGTTTTAAAATCAGGGCTTCCGTGTCCGACGCCGGGATAAGTTCTTTTACCTCAATTTGTTCCGCAACCGCAGTCAAATTAAGTTCTTGCAAAATATCCTCAACATTACGCACAAGCTTAGCCGTATTTTCCATAATCAATTTGTTTGTTCCCGAGCTGGCAGGGGACAGAACGCTTCCGGGAACAGCAAATACCTCACGGTTTTGCTCAAATGCCAGGTTAGCCGTTATTAGCGAACCGCTGGTTTCGCCGGCTTCTATTACCAAAACCCCCAAACACAAACCGCTCATTATCCGATTACGACGCGGAAAGTTTTCCGGCCTGGGCTTGGTTCCGGGGGCATATTCGCTTACCATTGCACCGTTTTTAATTACCTGCCGTGCAAGGTTGGCGTTTTCTGCCGGATAAACACTGTCAAGCCCGCCTCCCATCACCGCAATAGTTCTGCCGTTGGCATTTAATGCGGATTGGTGCGTAATGGTATCAATTCCTTTTGCCAGTCCGCTAACAATCGTTATTTTATTTCCGGCAAGAGCGGATACTATCTCTTCGGTTATTTGCCTGCCGTAAATAGTGGGGTTCCGCGTTCCGACAACCGCTAAACAGTATTCATCTTCCTGCAGTATATCACCTCTAATATAAATTAAAGGCGGAAAGTCATAGATTTCTTTTAAGCGGGCAGGGTACTCATTATCGTGGTAATTAAAAGCTTTTATGTTATATTTTTCAAGTTTTGCAAGCTCGGCATCAAGGTCGATAGTCGGCCTGGATTTAATGATAGACTTAACGGAACCCTCGTCTAACCCTGCTTTTTTAAGCTCATCGGCAGCGGCATTCCACGCTTTCTCGATATCGCCAAAATAACTCTCAATCTTGTTAAATTTGACCCTGCCGATGCCTGAAATCAGATTAAAACCAATCCAATATTTGTTTTTTTCATTCTTGATAGTCAAAGCGGTTACATTCTAGCACAATCATAATCAATAGTGAAAAATGAAGTGCGAAGTAAAACATCATTTGATAGGGATAATTTGGAGTGTTGATTGGATTTAATTGTTAGATACCAAAGACAAACGAAGAGAAAAAACTAAAGCCTCTGAGTTTAAACTTGGAGGCCGTTATTTACATTGGTAGCGCATACGGGATTCGAACCCGTGATCTCCGCCTTGAGAGGGCGGTGTCCTAGGCCGCTAGACGAATGCGCCACGCACCAATCACGCGTGTTTTACGCCGAACATAATAGCTTATTATATCAAGGCTGTTTTGTCAAAATCTTCTGCTTGTAAAATAGCGGGGCAGGGGATAGTTAACATAACAAATATGTTAGTTTTTGACATCCAATTGAACACCCGATAAACCATAATAACGCCAGATTTTAAGCAAACTGTTTTCATGCATATACATAGAAAACGACATCACAATTTTTTCGTTTGATAAGTCCAGCTCCGAGGTGTCAATCCAGTATTCTAGTTTAATGACTTGGTTAAAGTTGCTGCTTAAATCAGGGTAATTAATGGCAACCCCGTCATCGCGATAAGTAACTTCACGATTAAAAAGATTGACGTAATTATCGGCAGGGTCGTCGTAAAGAAAGGCTTCACCGGGGTTAATATTTTCAAAATTCATCCTTAACGAAGATATGCGATGGTTATCTTTGGGGTGAATATTAACGGTAATATGCGATAGGTTATCGGCTATTTTTTCGGAATCAAAATCGATTATGATTGATTTATCGTTATTATGAATGTGGAAA
Source organism: Dehalococcoidales bacterium (assembly GCA_041656115.1). Classification (NCBI taxonomy): domain Bacteria; kingdom Bacillati; phylum Chloroflexota; class Dehalococcoidia; order Dehalococcoidales; species Dehalococcoidales bacterium. The sequence continues at coordinate 88,148 of JBBAED010000002.1, forward strand.
TAGTATTCAAAGCGATCCGTTTCCTGATTTATGTAGACGGTTGAATCGGCCTTTAGTTTTTGAGTATGAAAAAAAACGCTACTTGAAGCAGCTAAAAACAGCAAAACCAGCAATACATACCCGGCTATAATTAGAGATACCAGTTTCCATGCCCTTTTCATCTTTACCCCATCGTTTCACGGTTAATAATAACCCTGCCATTATAACATTCTTTGATAACAATTCTGTAATAATAAAGGGATAAAAGAACAATATGTTAGCCTTCGCGCCTTCAAACCACCCGCAAATTGATTATCAATTCCAAAACCTGCGTTCCGCCCCGTTTGATAATAAGGTTTACACAGTAAAAGAGAGTTAAAAGCATAAAAAACCCAGCTTTAAGCATCAATACGAGCACAAATATCCGCAAACACAAAGGAATCGGTTTTTGATGTTTGCTCATAGTTGTCCAGTCTGGTACAATAGTATTAGTAAGCATTTTGTCGCATAATTTTTTAATCATACTCTTTCTAGCTCGTATTATTGCGTTTTTCCTCATTGTTTACATTTAGCGGAAGGCTGTTTAAATAAGCTGTACTCTATTGGCAAGGATAGGGCACCGCCTACCTTTAGTATTATCCGGTCGCGTTTTTCCGCTAATCCCATGCTAAGTGCTTCTTTTCCGATTGCACGTTACGCAAACCATGTTGACTGCATTAGTGGGTTTTCCATACCCAATAAAAACAGGAGCTACGAAATGAAGGAAGAAGGAAAAACCGCAAGCTATAATTTAGCCAAAAAAAAGAAGTTGTTTTTACGTGAGCTCAAGCTACTGAAATCAGCCCAAGGCTCCGGAAACAAGCGTTTCGACGGCAGCCTTGCCAGAGAAAGAACGGAAATTGCGGATGCCGCCACCGAATTTGAAAAGAATTTAGCGCTCGGAATGCAAAAGCAAACCAATTTAGAGCTAATAGAACGGGCTTTAAGCAAGATAGACGAGGGCTCATACGGGATATGCGATATTTGCGGCAAAAGCATTAACCCCGCACGCATGGCAATATTGCCGTATGCCAATTTATGTATTAAGTGTTGTAATGATTCAAGCCGTTAAATAAACCAATTCGAATAGGATTGCCAGCAGTATAAAAATAGTTTTGAAGGGAGTGTTTTGGAAGTGAAGAACGGAAAAAAGTTGATTGAAAGTGATGAGGAATTTTTTTTAAAAGATAACGAATGTCAATTTTTATTTGGGTTAGCCAAAAAAGTTGCCAAAGACGAAGTTATAATTGAAATAGGGGATTATCAAAAAAACTCCACGCAATGGTTAGCGGAAGGGGTTCAAGAAGGCAAAGGCTGTAAATTTTATAATATGGGTTCACGGTTTAGCATTAAAGAAACCGCAGACGAGGAAGCCGAGCCGGAAGTTATTAATGAAGATTTATCAGAAATAGTCGATTTTTCTTATATCGATTCCGAAGAAACCGTCAGAAGATGGAAAGAAAAAATCGGGCTTTTATGCATCAATTTGGCTTGTGACTTTGATAATGTCAGCGAAATATTCAACGGTTGGGAGCGCCATCTCTCTCAAAAAGCCAAGGTTGTTGTCTATAATTGCGATACGACCGTATCTTCTAAAATTATTAAAAACAAAACCGGCAGCACCGGCAAATTCGTATTGGAAAAAACAAAGAATTCACTGGCGTTAATGAGGCTGGATAAATGCACGCATCATTGGATCCTTGATTCCTCCGATTTCGGTATTTGTAAATATTGTAAACGGACACGAAACTTCAGAAAAATGTTAAAGGAATCACGTTCTTTTGAAGCAAGGAGAAGGACCGGCGGCAGTAAAAAGAATATCAAAAATGCTGCGTAAACTAAAATTTAAATGAAATACTTGAAAATGGCGCATAGGTACTTGAATCAACGTCCTCAAATATCAGATAATTAGTTAGGAGGGTAACAATGGTGAGGTGTGATTTCATTGCAGCAGAAAACGCACAAACAGAACAGAATGAACACCGCATTGTTTCCTTTGAACCCCGTTTCTTTAACGACGACGGTTTAACACTAAAAATCAGACCGATTAATCCCAACGACACCGAAGCCTGGGTTGTATTTGTGAACGGTCTCAGCCACTACAGCAAGTATTACCGTTTCCACCGTATGATTAAAGACGTTACCGCCAACGACGCTCAACCGTTTTGTAATATCGATTACACCAACTCTTTTGCCTTGGTAGCGGAGCTGGAAACCGCAGACAGCTCTAAAATAATAGCCGTCGGTCGTTATGCCCGCATCAATAATACCAACCATGCCGAGTTTGCCATTGTTGTTGACGACAAGTTTCAAAAAAGAGGCATCGGCGCCGAGATAATGAAAACTTTGGCACAAATTGCTTATGAGAACGGTATTACCACATTTGAAGGGTTTACTTTAATTGAAAATTACGAAATAGTGAACTTCCTGAAAAAATGCGGTTTTGAGGTTAGAATCATGATGAGAACGAGTATGCAACATGTCTCTTTCCCGACAAACAGAATGGTCGGGGTGAGAGGATTCGAACCTCCGACCACCTGAACCCCATTCAGGTGCGCTACCTGGCTGCGCTACACCCCGACACAGCTAGAATATACTAACACAACTGAGCCTTAGTCGCAAATTGCATCGCACTTTATTACCCAAAAGTTAGAAGTATTTAATATTGTATGTTAATATTATAAAGAGGCATATAATCAAGCCTTACATAAAAAGAGTAACGTTATGGCAAAATTAAGAGAAATACGGGTTGTGCCCGATCCGGTTCTTCGGCGAAAGGCAAACAGGGTTCCCGCGGTAGATGAATCAATCGTTCAACTGGTTGAAGATATGGTTTTGACGATGCAGGAATCCGATGGGGTAGGATTAGCAGCCCCTCAAGTTGGCGTTTCGCTGCGCATTATTGTGCTTCAAATGCCTGACGAAGAACCTTTTTGTATAATCAATCCCGAAATAACCAAAAGGAAGGGTGAGGTAGAACTAACGGAAGGATGCCTTAGCGTTCCCGGTTATCAGGGTGAAGTTCTTAGATCGATTTCGATTGTCGCCAAAGGATTAAATATTAAAGGCGAAAAAATAAAAATTAAAGCAAGCGGGCTTTTGTCACAGGCAATCGAACATGAAACGGATCACTTAGACGGTATTATTTATACCGATCGAATAGAAGAAGACGGGAAACTTTACAAAATCGAACCCGAAGACGCCTAGAAAAAGCCTGCAGTAAAGGATAACCACATATGCAATATCCCTCAAACACGAAAACCTTGATTCAATGTGATTTTGACGGCACATTAACCGAAGAAGATATCAGTTTTTTAATATTGGATACTTTTGCCGAAGGCGACTGGCGCGCACTGCTTGAGCAATATAAAAGCGGCCAAATTTCGGTAGGCAAGTTTAACACACTCGCTTTTAGGATGGTTAAGCAAACGGAAAAGACATTAGTCAATTTTGTAAGCGAAAAGGCCAAATTAAGGCCGAATTTTAAAGAGTTATTGGATTACTGCAATTCGCGCAATTTCCGTTTTACGATAATCAGTAACGGAATGACGTTTTACATCAAAACATTGCTTAAAAATATCGGCATTGAAGATTTTGAAATATATGCCGCCCAAGCAACCTTTAACAATAACGGAATTGAGGCGCGTTATATCGGTCCGGACGGGAATGAGGTTCAAGACGGATTCAAAACAACCTATGCCAATAAGTTTTTAGGAGAAGGTTGGCGGGTTATCAGTATCGGTAACGGGGCATCCGATGTTCCGGCGGCCAAACTGGCACACCATACCTTTGCCACAGAACCGATGCTTTCACTGTGCAGAGAATCGGGGATGGATTGTTTCCCGTTTGAAACGCTGGATGACATCATAAAGGGGCTGAAACAGATAGATTAGCTAGTTTGTTCTGGCACCGAATATTTTACTGCCGATTCTGACAATATTAGCGCCTTCCTGCATTGCGACTTTGTATGAATCGGTCATTCCCATTGACAGATATTTCATTTCAACATTTTGAATGTTTAGTGCGGCTATTTCTTCAAATAATTCTTTAGTTTTAGCAAAATAGGGGCGTAGTTCTTCGGCTGTAACCGACCATGGCCCCATTGTCATTAGCCCCACAACTTTAATATTATCAAGTTTGGCTATTTCTTGAATTAAGCCGATTGCATCTTCGGGTAAAACCCCCGCTTTTTGGGGTTCTGCAGCGCTGTTAATTTCAACCAACACCGGCATTACTTTATTGATTTCGGCACATCTTTTATTAAGGAGCGACGCAATTTCAATCGAATCAATTGTTTCAATCATATCAAAAAGGGCAGCCGCTTTTTTTACTTTATTGCTTTGTAAATACCCGATAAAATGCCATTTCACACGATTACCAATTACCTTTTGTTTAGCCTCGGCCTCTTGCAGATAATTTTCACCGATTATTGTAACTCCGGCCTCAATTGCCTCAAGCACTTCCGATATTGTTTTTGTTTTTGCTGCGGCAACCAGTTGCACACCGGGCATTAACTCACCCAATATCTCATTAACATTTTGTTTGATTGTCATAATTTGTTTCCGCATTGCGGACAAAACCTCATTCCTTTATCGTTTCTACTGCCGCAATTTTCGCAAACTATTTTGGCAGTTCGTTTAGCACGGCTTGGTGCAATCCCCAGCAAATGGTCAAGCTCACCGCGTCTAAGCAATGTTTCCAATTGTTCGCGGCTTATCATGTTTTGGGCAACTTTCTTTTTTAATTCGTCATCAACCTGCAATGTCTCACCGCAGTGCTCACACACCACAACCTGCCGGGAGGAAAATTGAAAGGTAGGAACAAAATAAACGGTTAATCTTTTTCGTTCTTGCTTAACCGCAAAGATGCGCTGCTCCTCACATTTGGGGCACATCATATTGATGTAACCCAGAGGGTCATAATAATCCTTTTTTCCAAACAGAAAAACCATCGTATCTCCGAAATAAAGACCTCTAAAAAGGATAACAGAAAGCGGAGTGTTTATAAAGTTTTATGCTTCTAAACACCAAGATAAAATTGCTCTGAATGCGACTTTTAACCGTTTTTTAGCGAATTATAATTCCACCTGGCAGAGGGAATATTTCATCAATGGGAACCGCAAAGCCCATTCCTTCGAATATTTGATCAAAGAAATATCCGTCATCGTCCCTGTATCCCACATATTTCCATGAAACAATCCCGACTACTTCGCCTTTAGCATTAACTAAAGGACCACCGCTGTTTCCGCCGTTAATTGTCGTATCTGTCTGAATATAATCGTTTCCGTCGCTAATTGCTGTACGGAAAGCGGAAACAATGCCTACGCTGTGGCTAAGCGGGTTCCCTAATGCAAGCGCATTCCCCACCGCCATAACCTGTTCGCCAACCTCAAGGTCAGCAGAGGAGCCTATGGCCGCAAAGCGAAAATCCTTTTTGATCGACTTTATTTTAACCAGCGCAATATCAATATTGTTATAGAGATTTATTGCATCGCATACATATTTCGTTCCGTTGGTAAGGGTAATATCAAGATCATTAACATTGGCGTCCTCTACAACGTGGCGCGCAGTAACAATCCAGCCGTCGGCAGTAATAATAACCCCGGAACCGGTATAACCGTTAGCAGTTAGTATCACCATTGAAGGTTCGATATCGGCTGCAATTTTCGCCCAATCTACGATGTTGGCTTCAGCAGAATCGATACGATCTTTAAGGCCGTCAACATCCGCCGATATCCCGGCGACACTATCTTCAACTCCGGCAAAGTTATCTTGTAAAGAAGCATAATCGCTGTTTAATCCGTTAATATCGCCCTTAATTACGGAAAGGTCACTGTTTACACCGCTTAACTGCCCCTGAACTCCGGATACATCATTTTGTATACCGGACATATCACTTTCAAGAGAAGACATAGTGTTATTTAGGTTCGACACACTCCCGCTGATAGCGGAAACATTGTTACTAACCCCCGACAAGTTTCCTTCTATAACGGAAACGCTCCCGTTTAAGGATGCAACATTCCCGTTAAGCGCTTCGATTTGTGTGTTGGCAGTATTAAAATTATTGTGCATTTGATAGTAAAACACACCGTTAGCCACGATACCGGCAGTTAAAATAAAAAGCAGTACAATTATTGCAGTCGATTTCCATTTGTTCATTTCAGTCTCCATTTAAAATTAGAAGGATTTTGATATCGTCTGATACGTTGTCATCGTATTGTACTCTATAAATAAGTTGAATGAAAAGAGTCCACAAGTTATAATGTATATTGTTTTTAATAGGGCAGGTTATCAATTTAACATAATATAATGCGGGAGTAACTCAGCGGTAGAGTACCTGCCTTCCAAGCAGGTGGTCGCGGGTTCGAATCCCGTCTCCCGCTCCATTATTATTTTGTACTGCCGTGTGTTAAATGTTAAACTTTGTTGATAAACTAGGGGCTCGTAGCTCAGGGGTAGAGCGGTCGGCTCATAACCGATTGGTCGTAGGTTCGAAACCTACCGAGCCCACTTCTGTAATATCCTTCTTTGATTTCATAACATCTGCTGTTTTTAATATACCGTAATAGATTATTTTAGAGGTGTAAAATGCCGAGATGCCCAAATTGCTTCAGAGAAACAATGAGAACCCAAGATTGGGCCTGTTATTTATGCGGTTATCCGCTGGTTTCTCCCAATTTTAAGCTCATTGAAAAAACTTTTGGTCAAATCAGAGAAGAAAGACTGTACGGAGCTCAGCCTTTAATCGAAGATGAATCACCAATATCCTCCGATTGCAGTGAAGCCGATAATTTTACGGAAATGATGGATAGCGTGCCTCAGGTGTTCGATATTAAAGATGCATATGACGATAACGATCCGGACGAAAATCCTTCTGGAACCAAAGATGATGAGGACGAAGACGAAGTATGTGAAGCTTTAGATGAAGATATAGATGAAGCGCCGATTACGGCAGATATAACCGTTGCAGATGAAGAAACCAATGAGAGTTTACAAGATCTTCCGGAAGATTCGGTGGATGAAGAAGAGATTGTTATTTGTGAGGAAGAAGCGGAACAAGAAGAAGTTTTCGAAGAACCACCCCAAACCGAACCTGAGCCACCGACGGCATCCCCGGATATCGAAATAACGGTTAGTGATTTATTAAGCGAGTATGCCGATGATTACACGGCAGCCACCGCAAAGTTTATTAACAAAACGATTAGATTATCAGGCTACGTTGTTTCTATTGATATAAAAGAAGTACTTGCCGTTAACTATATCCGCCTTAGCGATGATTCTTTGAATCTTCCTAAAAGTGTTCAATGTATGTTCGATAAAAAATACGCCAACAAATTAAAAGAGTTGGAAAAGGGTCAATACGTTACCGTACAGGGAAATTACACGGGCTCATTAATTGCAATGCGGTTAGCGGACTGTGTTTTGGTTGAATTTGATTAATGCTTTGGGGGCTTGATATTTCCGGCCGATACTTTTAATAATAATTTTGCTCAGATATTTTTTTAAATTTGGCTCCCGGGCTTAACGGCTTGGGAGCTTTTTATTTATTGATGCATTAATTGTGATATCTTTGATGTAACTAAAAAAACGGTTGATAATTTAATGGGTACGATATGTAGTGGCTGGATTGATATTCCATACTATTTCCGTTCGATATTACATAATATATATTGTGCGAAGTATTTTGCACAAACGTAACCGTATTGTTTACATAATATACGAGTCATTCCTGAAACATCCTCTTTTCTGATTAAGTCGGATAAAACAAAACAGTCGCCGACATTTTGATAACGGGTTGCCCGGGCGCCATTTTATTTTTTTAAATTTTTTGACGGACAACCAACGATTTTCTAATTTCTGTTTTTTAACTTCCGTAAAAATTTCTTCCGTTTTCCCGGGGCTTCAAAAACCCACTCTTTTTAGAACCCTTTTAAAACAAAAATCCGCTAAATCTTAAAATACTACCCCTATTTACATGTTTTAGCCGTTTTGGGGCCTTATTTCATTTCTAAGACAACCAATTGAGAATTTAGTAATTTTGCATAGTTTTCTATTAACTATGCGAATAAAATGGCTAGATTTTGACTACAGAGGCTCGTTTTTTGGTGTAAAACCAAAAGAGCCGAGGTCTTTGTTTTTTATGATGTTATCCACTTTTTCCAGGAGGTTTTTTAACCCCCAGCCGTTTTGAGCCGAAATAACCACCGTGTTTTCTTTTTCATTAATTTCTTGGTTTTCAAAAAATGACAGCGCTTCTTCTTCATTCCATTTTTTCTGAGAATCAAGTAAAACATCAATCTTGTTTAATACCGTAATAACCGGTTTGTCTGCAATTTCGAGATCTTCAAAAACAGCTTCTACAACTTCACACATTTCGGGGGCACTGGGAGAAGAAAAATCAACAACATGCAAAAGAAGCGAAGCCTCTTCCAATTCTTCAAGCGTTGCACGAAAAGCCGATACCACTACCGGCGGCAACTTTCTTATAAACCCGACTGTATCGGTAAGAAGGAACGGTGTTCTTTCCGGTAACGCAATTCTTCTGGTAGTCGGGTCCAATGTTGCAAAAAGTTTGTCTTCGGCTAAAACACCGGCCTGACTAAGAACATTTAACAAAGTGCTTTTCCCCGAATTGGTATAACCAACCAAGGCCACTATCGGGATTCCGCTTTTTTGGCGCCGGGTGCGATGAAGCATTCGGTGTTTTTTTACATCGTCAAGCTGTTTCTTTAATTTTTGGATTTTCCTGTTTATTAACCTGCGGTCGGTCTCCAACTGGGATTCACCCGGCCCTCTGGTACCAATACCGCCCCCAAGCCGCTCAAGATGGCTCCATTGTCCGGCTAATCTTGGTAATAAATATTGGTGCTGGGCAAGTTCTACCTGTAATTTACCTTCGTGTGTCTGAGCACGACGCGCAAAAATATCCAATATCAGCGCGACACGGTCAATTATCTTTGTGTCTAAAGCCTGTTCCAGGTTTCTTTGCTGTAAGGGCGATAATTCATCATCAAAAATAATTACATCGGGCTCCAGCGTGCTTTTAAGCTCAATAAGTTCATCCAGCTTACCTTTACCAATGTATAGATTTTTAGACGGCTGTTTTAAATTTTGAGTGAGCCTGCCGACAACAATTGCCCCGGCAGTATCAGCCAGCTTGGCCAGTTCATCAAGGGATTGGTCCAATGACCAGTTATCTTTGGCAGTATCAATACTAACCGAAACCAGTACTGCCTTTTCTTTATTCTTTAAAATACCTTGTAATCTACTATTAATATTATACCCCTATTATGTAAAGTTATTTTCTGATTTTAGGCTTGAATTTATCCTTCTCGTTTTTCCAGCCCGCTAAACGCGATAACCCCTTTATTAAATTCGGATCGGAAACCGTAAGCGATAAACGCACGTATCCCTCTCCATACGTTCCGTAAACAGTCCCGGGGGTTACAACAATTCCCAATTTATCTAAAAGGTCATCGGCAAATTCAGCTGAAGTATAACCTGCCGGAACCTTTGTCCAAACATACAAACCCGCCTTGGGCATTTCGGCGCTTGCCCCGATATCGTTTAGAACCTCAACAATAAGATCGCGGCGCCTTTGATAAACCAAGCTGCTTTTTGCGGGAGCGGTTTGTGCATTATTTAACGCTTCGATTGCCCCGTATTGAATAGCTTGAGAAATCCCCGGATCCAAATTTGATTTTAGCTTGGTTATTAGCTGTATTACTTCGGGATTGCCAACAGCCATACCGATACGCCAGCCGGCCATATTGTAACTTTTTGAAAGTGAATGAAATTCAACCCCGACATCTTTTGCACCTTTAGCTTGTAAAAAACTGGGAGGATTATTCCCTTCAAAGGCAATTTCGGTATACGGCGCATCATGGCAAACCAATAGATTATGTTTTTGGGCAAATTCAGCAACATCCTCAAAGAATTTCAAATCACATACAGCGCCGGTCGGGTTATTGGGATAGTTAATCCATATTATTTTAGCCTTTTTTAATACCGTTTCGGGAATTGCCTGCAAATCGGGCAAATAGTTATTTTGAGATAGAAGCGGCATTTTAAATACCTCACCGCCGGCTAAGACAGTTCCGGCTGTATAGGCAGGATATCCGGGATCAGGCACAAGGGCAACATCACCGGGATTTAAACAGGATAAAGATAGATACCCTATCCCCTCTTTAGAACCGTGCAGCGGCAAAATTTCATTATCAGGATTTAGAATTACACCGAAACGCCTCTTATACCAATCGGCAACGGCTTGCCGCAATTCGGGAAGCCCGGTTATATTGGGATAGCGATGGTTTAATGGGTCACCGGCTTTAGCTGATATTTCATCAATTACATTTGTCGGAGTAGCAAAATCGGGGTCTCCCACACTGAAATCGATAACTTCTTCCCCCAAAGCCCTCTTTTCGGCAATTTTTTTGTTTACAGCCAAGAAATAATTGGGGGTAAGTGCATTTAGTCGATGTGAGATTTGCATCTTAGTATAACCTCAACATTCGCGGTTCAAGTATTACCGCAAAACTTATCTCATTTTGATATTAAAAAATCTTTAATCAGGTTTATAATATCAGGTTCAATATCATTCTGTACATCAAACCACTTAATTCTATCATCTTTTAGCTTAAACCAGTTATATTGGCTTCGCACGTAGCGATGGGTATCGTATTTGATTTGTCGAATCGCCTCATCGAGGCTGATTTGCCCGTTAATATACATTACCGTTTGTTTATAGCCGATGCCGGACATAGAGGGCAAATCTTCACTGTAGCCGCTCTGCAATAATCGACGGGTTTCAGCAATCAGACCGTTTTCAATCATTAAATCAACCCTTTTATCAACTCTGCGGTAAAGTTCTTCACGTTCTGTGGTTAACCCTATAATAAGGGCATTATACTGTGCTTCTTTTTGCACCTCTTTATTCTGCTTGTTATCTTTGGAATTATGGACAATCTCCAAGGCCCTGATGACCCTGCGCGTATTAAACTTATCAATTTTTTCAGCCGCTTTAGGATCTAAAGCCTGCAGTTGTTGATAGAGGGCTTGGGTGCCAACTTCTTCCGCCTTTTTTTCAAGCAATTGCCGGTATTCAATATTGGGGACTACTTTGGGAATGGACCACCCCTCCAACACCGCCCAGACATATTGACCGCTGCCGCCTACTAAAACGGGAACTTTATTTCTTTGGGATATATCTTCAATTTTAGACAGACATTGTTCTTGATATTCCGCCAGGCTATAGGGTTCATCGGGGTTAATTATATCGATTAGATGGTGAGGAACTAAAGCCATTTCTTGGGGCGGCGGTTTAGCGGTGCCGATATCCATAAAGCGATAAACCTGACGGCTGTCAACACTAATAATTTCGCAATCAAATTTTTGTCCGATGGAGATTGCCAGATTACTTTTTCCGATACCTGTCGGTCCGACAATTGCAATTATCTTTTTCATAGGCAATAACGCAAAAAGAGAGGTAAATTAACCAAAGCGATAACAAATATAATTATTATGCAAACTATGCCCTATTTTGGCAATTCTTATAAACGATAGAGGTCTGTTCGACCATACTAATAAATTGATCGGATTTAAGGCTGGCCCCGCCAACCAAAGCCCCGTCTATTTCTTCCTGCCCCATCAATTCGGTAATATTTTCAGCATTGGCACTTCCACCGTAAAGGATACGCATTTCAGAAGCAACTTGTTGACCGAAAAGCGAACAAACTTTATTTCTGATTTTCCCGATGATTTCACCAGCTTGTTCGGGGCTGGCCGATTTCCCGGTTCCGATTGCCCAAATCGGCTCGTAAGCAATAACAAGCCCGCCGATATTTTCGATATTCAAAAAGGCTTCGTCCAATTGCCTTTCAAGAACCGCAACAGTTCTATCGGCCTGGTTATCTTCCAGGTTTTCTCCGATGCATAAAATGGGGGTAATTCCAAATTTCAAAGCGGTAATAAGCTTGCGGTTAACGTACAAATCGTCGTTAAAATATTGTCTGCGTTCCGAATGGCCAATAATAACATACTCGCAATATTCTTTAATCATCAGCGGTGAAACTTCACCGGTAAAGGCGCCTTTTTCTTCATAATGAACATTTTGCGCCCCTACTTTTACGGAGCTTTTAGCCAATAATTCGGAAACTGTTTTTAGCGATATAAACGGAGGGCAAACGAGCTTTTCAACCCCTGTAATCTCATCAAGCGGTTTAAGCAAATTAATAACAAGCGAAGTGGCTTCTTCGGTTGTTGTATTCATTTTCCAATTACCTGCAATCAGTGGAGTTCTCATTTTTATGCTCCGTATTTATTCAGTTTGAGGGCGTTGGCCATCGCCAGCGGCATAATATCGGTTGCCGCAATCCTTCCTAAGCCGCCGTAGATACATGCCAATTCGGTAAACTGCTGAACGGCATCCGGACGGCACCATTGTGAATGAATAAGGACAGGCACCGAGTGCCAACTATGCCCTTTCATCGTAGCCGGGGTAGAGTGGTCTCCGGCAACTACAATTACATCAGGGTTAAGAGCGGTAATTTCGGGGATTAGTTTATCCAAGTGCTCCAAAGCCTTTACCTTGGCACTAAAATCACCGTCTTCACCGCGCGCATCGGTTTCCTTAATATGGATAAAGAAGAAGTCATGGTTAGCGTAATGCTGTTTAAGCGTTGCAATTTCATCTTCAACCGAGATGCCTGTTTTTAATATTTCCATGCCGACAGCCCTCGCCAACCCGCGATACATCGGATATGAGGCAATCGCCGCCGGTTTCAATTTGTATATCTCCGACATAGCGGGGAGTTCCGGCTTTCCATCAAAACCTCGGAGTAATAACATATTTGCCGATTCATAAGAGGAAAGAATTTCTTTTACACGTTCAAGATACTTATTTATAATTTCTGCCGTTCTTTCGGCACCGGGATTATCAGCTAAAACCTTTAACGGCGCCATTCCAACCTGCTGCGGATCGGAATCGGAGATTGCAGAACTAAGACCTTTGCCGCGTAAAACCAAACACATACGGTGGTCTTTAACAGGTAAAGCCAAAACAGTTACGCCGTCAATTGTAATGTTATTAATCAAATCACAGAGTTTAGTGCTTTGTTCGGTTAAAATTCTACCGGCACGTCTATCGGTAATTATGCCTTCTTTATCGACAGTACAAAAATTACCGCGGGCGGCAACATCACCGGGCATGAGCGGGAAATCAATTCCCATCGCTTCCAATGCCCCGCGTCCTATAAGATAAGTAATAGGGTCATATCCGAACAAAGCCAAATGACCCGGGGCGCTTCCGGATGTTATTCCGGGGCTGACAGGGTCGGATAAACCGCAAATACTCTTGGCGGCAAGCAAATCCAAATTAGGGGTATTGGCAGTTTCCAATTCGGTTTTACCGCTAACGTTATCGGGAAGGCCGCCAAGCCCATCAACAACCAACAATATAATTTTTGAGGGCGTAGTTTTTGCTAATCCTTTAATAAACTGCAGATTTACCCTACTCAAAATAATCTACTCCGCTTTAGCCAATTTTGTTTTTGCCTCTTTAGGAAGCAGTGCCTCGACGCCGGGAAGGGTTTTCCCGCTTAAAAATTTTAACGAGGCGCCGCCGCCGGTGGAAACAAAAGTCATTTTATGGCCTAATTTCATTTCGGTTACTATTTCCGATGTTGACCCGCCGCCGATAATGGTTGTCCCGTGTAAATTAGCGATGATTTTTGCCATCATTTTTGTCCCTTCACTAAACTGAGGAATTTCATATATTCCCATCGGTCCGTTCCAGAAAACGGTACGGCATTTTTCAAGCGCTTTGGTAAATTTTGTTATTGTCAGAGTTCCGACATCAACGATATGTTTATTTGAAGGAATATTGGCAATACCTACATTTTCGGTTTGAGCATTTGTGCTGATTTCATCGGCAACAAGCATATCATCGGGAAGAACAAGTTTAACACCGTTTTTGTTGGCTTTTTCGATTATATCCGAGGCAGTATCGAGTGAATCGTCAATTAAGGATGCACCAACCTCATATGATTGTGCTTTTAAGAAAGTAGCCGCCATACCTCCGCCGATAATTATGGTATCCACCTTGCCCATAATGTTATTTAACATGGCAACTTTATCGCTTACTTTAGCCCCGCCCAAAAGTACCGCAAAGGGGTGCGGCGGGTCGGTGAGCACCTTCCCTAAGGCATCTATTTCCTTTTCCAGGAGCAAACCGGATACGGAAGGGATATACTTTGTAACACCCACAATCGAAGCGTGTTTTCTGTGAGCGGTACCAAAGGCATCATTTACAAAAATATCGCCGTGCTTGGACAAAGCCTCCGCAAAAGCGGCATCGCCCTCTTCTTCTTCGGCATAAAAACGCAGATTTTCTAATAGCAAGACATCCCCGTTTTGCATAGCACTAATGGCACTGTCTACTTCGGGGCCGATACAATCACCGACAAAACCAACCGGCTGCCTCATAATTTTTGATAAGCGCTTAGCCACAAAATCCAAGCTAAACTCGGGATTGACCTCACCGGCGGGACGACCGAGATGTGAACACAGAATAACCTTGGCACCCCTCTCAACAAGGTAATCAATTGTTGGGAGTGACGCCCTGATACGACTGTCATCGGTAACAGTACGTGTTTCGCATTTAAAGGGGACATTAAAGTCAACCCTTACAAGTACATTTTTCCCACTGACATCGATATCTCTAACTGTTAACTTATTCATTTGCACCCTTTTTAATGAAAATAAAACAAAAATCAGGCAATCTTGTACCTGATACCTTCACCGTAATTATATACCATTTTTATTTAACAATGAATCTTTTTCACCTGTGGGAGTAGCGCTAACGCCGCTTTAACTATACCGTCGGAATCCAATCCGTATTTGGCCCTCAAAATAGAAGGGGTTCCGTGCTCCACGTAGATATCCGGGATAGCAATCTTTTTAACTTTGATATCGTTAATTCCGGCCTCGTGAAGAAGAGAAGAAACAGCGCTTCCGAAACCGCCGGTTAACACATTTTCTTCCACGGTAATAAGATGCTTTGTAGCGGATACGGCACTAATAATTGTTTCCGCATCCAGCGGTTTAATAAATCGTCCGTTAACGACGGTTGATTCAATACCGTTTAGGGATAATTCGCCCGCCGCTTGTATGGCATAAGGCACCGAGGCGCCTACCCCGATAATCGTTAAATCACCGCCTTTTTTGATAACTTCGGCAGTACCAATCGGAATTGATTTAAAAGAACTGTCCATTCGTACACCGGTTCCGCAACTGCGCGGGTACCGGATAGCCATCGGACCTTTGGTTTTGGTTGCGGTATAAAGTAAATGCTGTAATTCATTTTCATCTTTAGGAGCAGACAGAATAAGGTTGGGAACAAGTGAAAGATACGATAAATCAAAAATACCTTGATGGGTTTTACCGTCATCTCCGACAATACCCCCGCGGTCAACTGCAAAAATAACATGCAAATCCTGTAAGCAAACATCATGTATTATCTGGTCAAAGGAACGCTGCAAGAAAGTCGAATAAATTGCAACAACGGGGATATAGCCTTGTGTGGCAAGACCGGCCGCAAAAGCAACCGCGTGTTGCTCACAGATACCGACATCAAAAATCCTATCGGGTAATTCGTTTTGGAGAATACTAAGGCAATTCCCCTCGGGCATTGCAGGCGTAATAACAACAATTCTGGGATTATCTTTAGCCAGCTGCAATACGGTTTGCGCAAAAACCTCACTGTAAGTGGGAATCGCTTTAACCTGAGGCGAGGTTTTGCATTTGGGGGAAACGCCGTGAAAATAGACAGCATTACCTTCGGCAGGCGTATAGCCTTTTCCTTTGGTTGTCACTAGATGAATAAGGGTCGGTTTGTGGCTGTAATCCCTTGCCTGAACCAGCGCAGCCTCAAGGTTCTTGATATCGTGACCGTCAATCGGCCCCATATATGCCATACCAAGCTCTTCCCAAATTGTGGTAGGCATAATAAAACCCTTTATACTGCTTTTAACTCTCTGCCCGAAATTCCATAACTTGTTACCAAGCGGTAAAAAGCCAAGGGCTTTTTTACTTTTTTCGCTGGCACGATAATAACGTTTATCGAAACGAACTTTTCTGAATATTTTGGCTAGTGCCCCTACCGTGGGGGAAATTGACATACCGTTATCGTTAAGAATAACAATCAGTTTTGAACCAAGAGAAGAGATGTTGTTAAATGCCTCAAGAGCCATACCGCCGGTCGCCGCCCCGTCGCCGATTACCGCTATAACATTGTAATCCTTGCCGGCAAGGTCTCTGGCTTTAGCCATCCCCATAGCGGCCGAAACGGACGTACTGGCGTGTCCGGTTCCAAACGGATCATGCGGGCTTTCCTCGCGCGACGTAAAGCCGGACATCCCTCCGTGCTGACGCAGCGTTTTGAATTCTTTTTTACGGCCGGTCAACAATTTATGAGCATATGACTGATGGCCAACATCCCAAATAATTTTGTCATCGGGGGTATTAAAAACCCTGTGTAAAGCAACAGTTAACTCAACGGTGCCCAGGCTGGATGCCAAATGACCGCCGTTTTGTGTTACAACGGAAATAATCTCCTGTCTGATTTCTTCGGAGAGTTTTTCAAGCTGTTTTTGGGTGAGCCCTTTCAAATCTGCAGGGCTATCTATACTGTCAAATAATTCTGACATGACAAATCCTCAATTAAATACGAACCCCGATTATATGTGCGGAAACAACTCTTATACTAGCAATGTAACTGAAAGGTTGTCAAGCTACACATCCGTTTAACTTGACGGTTCCGCAATCTGTTTGTTAGACTTCCTTATATTTACCCGATAGTAGGACAAATCTTGAGTGAAGCAATTCAAAACCTTGATATTCTCAAAGAGTTTATTATTCTTCTTTTATCAGCTGCCCCGATTAGTGAACTCAGAGGTGCCATTCCGCTTGCAATTCTCACCTTTGATTTCCCCTGGTACTATGCTTTCTTTTTAGCGATAGTCGGCAATATGCTTCCCGTTCCGATTATTTTATTATTTATAGAATGGGCAGCCAAATGGCTTAGTAAAATCCCAATAATGAAAAGGTTTTTTGATTGGTTATTTGAAAGAGCCGAAAACAAAAGTGGGGTAATTCGTAAATATAAGCGTTTGGGGTTAATAATTTTGGTTGCCATTCCCCTGCCGCTAACCGGGGCCTGGATCGGTTCGGTTGTTGCCGTCCTTCTCGGAATAAAATTTAAACAAGCTTTCTTTTCGATATTTATCGGTGTTATTATTGCCGGGATTATAGTTACATCTTTAACCCTACTCGGCTGGGTCGGGGCAATTATTGCCGGGGCTGCCCTTTTAACGCTGCTTATATGCAGTTTTATTAGATCAAAAAATAAAAACCAAGTTGCATAACGTTTGATTTTAGGACAATTTAGAACAAACAAACGTGAGCCGCATTAGCGATTTTACTCTTAGCGCTAATTATTATAGAATAGAGTGTTGTTTGACACCTCCCTGTAGCTCAGCCGGACAGAGCAACTGCCTTCTAAGCAGTGGGTCGAGAGTTCGAATCTCTCCGGGGAGGCTTTTTGTTGTAAAGAAAACCCGACTTATCTTGCGGATAAAACAATCTCAGACTGCTTTTGCGAATATGCACGGAATAACTCAGTGCAGAATCAAACGAGAGTCAGTAGCTGTTTTGTGATTTGGCTAACGGGATTAAGCACAAAGAACTACATATTCTTATATTTAGGGCCGTCTCCGCCTTCAGGAACCTGCCAGATAATCGATTGTAACGGGCATTTCAAACGGCAAGTTTGGCAGTGCACACAATTCGAAGGGCTCAAAATTAATTTATCTCCCTCAAACTTATAGACTTCCGCCGGGCAAAACGATTCGCAAGGATGACAACCATATGTCTCAAAACAAACGACACAACTGTTTTCTTCTTTAAAAGTGATATGAGAAGGTTCGTCTTCACGGTGGTGTGTACCGGAAAAGCTAACCGCAGTCGGCCGATCAAGCCCACCGGCAGGTTTACATTGCAATTGTTTTTTACGCATTGCTTTGTAATCTCGTTCCAATCTTAAACGTGGTAACAATTGCTGGAAAAACGATAAAGCGATACCTCCGAACAGACCGCATTTACCAAAAACTTGGCGATAATTTCGTGCCGAGTATAAATCCTTCCCGATAAAACTGTTATCTATCCGTTTTTGATAATTTTTTAATTGAACCGATGAAAAATCGCCCGCGATAATGGCATCAAAAACGGTTTCCGCCGAAAAAATACCCGATTGAACGGCATAATGCAACCCTTTCAGTTTTTGGACATTCGGTAATCCGGCATCATCCCCCACTATTAAGGCACCATCAACAAAAAGTTGCGGCAGTGCGTAATAACCGCCTTCGGGCAAGGTTTTAGCCCCGTAAGAGATTACACGACCGCCCTCAATTAACGACTTTATAAAACGCTGCGATTTAAAACGCTGCAATTCTTGCTGGGGATTAAAATTACAATAACTCCAATCCAAAGACATCATCAAGGTAACGGCAACCGTATTGTTTCCCATGCTGTATACAGTCCCGCCGCCAAAGACTTCGGACGGCAAAGGATAGCCAACGGTATGAATAACACGATTATCGCCAAATTGATTGCCTTCAGGCAGTTTGATTACCTCTTTCACGCCAACCGAATGAATTTGAGGATTTTTACCTTGGGCTAATTTAAACTTGGCAATTATACCTTCAGCCAGTTGTCCGGCAGAACCCTCGCCCAAAATCGTAACTTTGGCTTCAATGTTTTCACCGGGAATATAATTAGCCAGCTTTTTGCCTTCTTTATCTAAGCCCTTATCGCCTAATTTTACTCCGATAACTTTGTCACCATCAAAAAGAACTTCTTTAGCGGCAAAGCCGGTATAAATCTCAACCCCTAATTTGGTTGCAATTCCGGCCAGCCAATTTACCATTTCGCTTACCGAAATAACATAGTTTCGGTCATGACGCATCGCTTTGGGCACTAACCCATGCGGAATTTTAATCGATTGATTATCACCGGCTAAGAAATACATCTCATCGCGTTTAACTTCATTAGCTAACAGATTGGTAACAAATTTCTCTTCGCCGGTACGCCAATCAGGCAGTAACCCGTCCAGAACATCAGCCTCAAAGATTGCCCCCGACAAATTGTGCTGCCCCGGTCTATCCGCCTTCTCGATTACAACAACAGACTCATCCCTGCCGCTTTGGTTCAAAAGTTGCTTCAATTTTATAGCGCCGGCAAGGTTCGCAACGCCGGCACCGATAAACAGTGCATCAATTTTATTCAAATCAGACATATCTATAAGCCTTTCGCATTGAGCGCGTTAATTAATTCAGGGACTACTTGCTCTAAATCCCCCAGAATACAAAAATCGGCGGCGCGGAATATTTGGGCATTGGGGTCTCTGTTAATCGCAACAATAACATCGGAGTTTTGCATACCGCTCAAATGCTGTACCGCACCGGAAATACCAACCGCAACATACAACCTCGGGGTTACGGTTTGCCCCGTTTGTCCGACTTGGTGACTGCGATCAATAAAACCGGATTCCACCGCTAAGCGGGAAGCCCCGACAACCGCCTTCTGTCCCAAGAATTTACCGAAATGTTCAGCCAGTGCCGGAATATAACGGTCAAATCCCTCTTTCGTTTTACAACCGCCGCCGCCGGAAACTATAATCGATGCTTCGGTTAAACCGGAAGTAGGCGGTTTAATTTCTTTGGAAATAATCTGTATTTCGGGGGAAGCCGGTATAAAGTCCGGTTGATATTCTATTACCTCGCCGTCGGTTGCCATCTGGCATTTGATAACCTTTAACAAACCGGGTCTTACGGTAGACATTTGCACGTTGGCTTTTTGCGTTAAAATCTGCGCCATAATACTGCCGCCCAATGCCGGACGGGTTTGGCGCAAAATCGCCGTATATTCTTGAGAACCTCTTTTGAAATCAAAAATATCCAAAGAAGTGCAGTCGGCAGTCAGGCCGGATCTTGTTCGATATGCTACGCGCGGCGCCAATTCGCGCCCCAGGGGTGTTGCACTAAACAGCATAATTTGGGGTTTATGTTTTTCAATCAATTCACTGACAACAGCGGTATAAGGAATCGGTAAAAATTCTTTATAAATTTCATTTTCAACCACGTAAACCTTATCGGCTCCGCAGGTTATAACCTCATCGGTAAGATGTTTTACATCCTTTCCGATTAACAACGCCCCGGTTTTTGTTTTAAGTTGCGTTGCCAATTCCTTTGTTTTACTTAAAAGCTCCATCGATGCAGGGTTGATTTCACCGTCTTCCTGCTCGGCAAATATCCACACCTCACCATGATAGCTGGGTTCTTTATCTTCCGGCAGCTTATAAACTTCGGCTTCTTCCTGCTTCCCGACAGATTCCAGTTTTGCCGAATAAGCGGTTTTAATTGCCTCAGCCAGTTTATTAAAATCGGGCTCGAACAGGCATTTACGATTAGTGGTTTCACGCGGAGAAAATATACGGTAAACATTTGTTCTTGAACCTGCCAGACCGATCAATTCTTCATTGGCTTCAACGTCCTCGGCACTCCATACGTAAAGCGATTGATTATGCGCCCATCTGGTACGATTAAAGGTTGCGCTAAGAGGTAAGGTCCAATCGGTAACCGTAACCACAAAAGGATAGCTTAGAGGGACTACTTCCTGAGTTCCGCGACGCGTAATACGGCTAAAAGTAAACCCATTATCTTTTTTCTTAAAAGCCGTGGCATAAGCTATTTGCGGGATACCCAATTCTTCGGCAACTTGCGGCGGAACCTGTGCCGTATCTCCGTCTACAGATTGCATTCCGCTAATAATTATGTATTCTTTATCTCCGGAAAAGATCTCTTTTTCAATTTTACGGATGGTTTGCGCCAAAGGATAAGCCGTTGCGGCTGTATCAGCGCCGCCCAGTTTTCGATCGGTTAATAAAACCCCGAGATCGGCGCCGATTGATAATGCGTAGCGCAAAACTTCATCAGCAAAAGGGGGTCCCATTGTTAGGGCAACTATTTTTCCGCCATGTTCTTTACGCATGCCAACAGCAAAGGCAAGCGCTTGTTTATCGAGTTCGTTACAGACGTTATCAAGCATCCCCCTTCTAAGAATCCCTTTTTCCCAGTTCCAAGCTTCTTCGGGGATATTCTTAACATCGGGAACCTGTTTTACCAAAACAATATAATTCATGAATAACCTGCTTCCAATTCTAAATACCCGGCGTCAGAGTCAGCATATTTTGCACCAACGCACCACCCCGCCATTCCCTTTAATACCCATCCGTAACCTACCGGGTAAAAGACGGGTATTTAAAGGAATGAGAGATGCAATAATATAATATCAGGTTAAAATTCGAGATTAATAAGATGTCCAACCGGTATCAACGGTAATAATCGCACCGTTAACCGCGCTGGATTCATCACTGGCTAAGAAAAGGGCGGTAAAGGCCACTTCCTCGGGTTCAATAGTACGCGGGTTAAATCCGGCACCCGCCATCGCCCTTCCCATACCGAATTCATCGGGATCGCGCATGGTGTTACCGATATTGGTATTAACACCGCCCGGGGCAATGGCATTACAGCGTATACCTTTCTCGGCATATTGGAAACCGACATTTCTGGTTAAACCGACAACGGCATGCTTCGACGCCGTGTACGCCGCACCGGCTTTCGAACCGGTAAGGCCGCCCACAGAGGCAATATTGATAATAACACCGGCACCTTTGGCAAGAAAGATTGGTAAAGCCTTTCTGACGGCACGCATAGGACCGGTAGAGTTAACCGCAAAGACCTTTTCCCATAATGCATCGGTTACCTTTTCGGCAGGTTGGAAACTATCCATAATACCCGCATTGTTAACAAGAACATCAAGTGTGCCGTAAGCATTAACCGCCGAGTCAATCATATTTTGGATATCTTCCTCTTTGGTTACATCGGTAACAGCCGCTTGAGCCTCCCCCCCGGCCTCCCGAATCTCATCAACCACCTTCTTTAAGGCAGCTTCGTCGATGTCGGCGGCAATCACCCTAGCTCCTTCTTTGGCGAAAAGAATTGAGATACTCCTGCCCATGCCGGAACCGGCGCCGGTAACAACGGCAACTTTGTTTTGAAGTCTTGGCATTTTTAACGCCCCCCCTTTTTTAATAAACTCAAGAACAATAAAAGAAGAAAGAATTGAAATACATACATTTATCGATACAAATGTAGTATAACACGTCAATACAATATCGGTAAAATACTTACAATCGCAAGCATTCCATCGCAGAAAATTCTAAGTACAACCCTTTATTCGCGGTCGAAAAGAACAAATAATGTAATTCAAAACCGATTGATTGGGAACCGATTTTTTGCGGTGGTACCGAGCCTTACATCAAATGCAGGCTCTATATTGTAACACCGACTACTTTGTTAGCGGTATTATCATTAGTTTGCGATGAAAACCGGGGAGTCAAGCGCGTTTTTACTCCAAACAGGCACAACACTCCGCAGACTGAGAGATTATACACCGATAAAAATAGATTCGCAAATGCTTGTTCGCGTTCGGATATTTTTGACAAACGGAGATAAAAAATGATTAGAACAAGTTCTAAGAACGCCCTGGCAACATCCCCATTTCGCTAAACCACTCTATTTGGTCACGAATGGAATCTTGCCAAGGCCGGGTAGTAAAGCCAAGTTCTTTACGTGCTCGCGCCGAGCTGATTTGAGAATTACTTTTTAATACATCAATTGAATAGGCGGTAAAAACAGGATTTCTTTTAATCATTTTGTAATATGCACCGGCAAGTACACCGGCAATTCGGGCAAGCCCGGAGGGTATTTCATAGCGAGGGGCAGGATAACCCGTGATACTTTCAAATTGTCCCATCAGTTCCGGTATTTGCACCTTGTTACCGGAGAAAATATAATGGCGCCCCATTTTGCCCTTTTTAGCGGCAAGCAAGAGCCCCTCGGCAACATCACGCACATCAACAAAATCATAAGCACCGCGCACATAAGATTTCATATAGCCGCTGGCAAAATCGAGTATCATTTGACCGATATTGGAAACATTATAATCATACGGCCCGATAATACCCGTCGGGCAGCATATAACCGCATCAAGCCCGCCTTTTTTTACTTCATCCAGAAGGGTTAACGTGGCACGGGCTTTGCTCCAAGCGTAATCGCCTAAAACTTTATCGGGATCAAACGGCTGCGATTCATCAATAACCGTACCGTGCGGCGGTTCGGCAATTGCATGAACCGAACTGGTATAGACGAGGCGGTGTACGCCAACCGCACGACAGGCTTCGGCAACGTTTCGGGTTCCTAAAACATTAACCTGCTCCAATACTTTTTTCATACCGGATAAAATCGTTATAATTCCGGCAAGATGAAAAACGAAATCCGCGCCGGCAAAAGCTGTTTTGAGGCTTTCAATATCGGTTACATCACCGCGCGCAATTTCGACACTAAGGCCGTCCAAAGCACGGCAATCGTCATTCGGTAGCACAAATGCGCGTACGGAATAACCTTTATCCAGCAAATTGCGTACCAGCGCATTACCGATATGCCCGGTTGCTCCGGTTACAACAGTTAAGCCCTTTTCCATTTACTGTCCCCCAGCGGATTTCAAACTTCCCCAAAAAGAATATTAACTACATCAAAATAATATTATAAAACAGATATTATGTCAACAAATTGCATGTCTTTCGTTTTAAAAAGTATGCCATATTTTCTTGGCTTGTGTTAGAATAGGATAATTTATTAAGAACAATAAATATCGGTGCGGCGATTAAAGAACATGAAAGGTTTTTCTAAAAAAATTGCGGACCCTGCTTATACGAAATATAAAAAAGATTCCGTAACGTGGTCGTTTTTGTTTTCCGTAATTTTGGCAATCGTTGCGATTATCGGCTTCCCTATTTACGGAAACTCCACCGGCGAGCTGGATTGGCCGGAATCGCTTTTTATCGGGATCGTTATCGGCGCTATGTTTATAGCCATTGCAGTCGCACAAACCGTCAAACGAAAACTGGATAAAACATGGGACGGGGTTGTAACAGACAAACAATTTTATGTAAAACATCTCAGCAGCGAACGTACCACAAAGTACATAATGGAAGTAGAAAACGAAGCGGGAAAAATAAAAAAGGTAAAATGGACAAACACCCCGCAAGTATTTAATTATTACAGCATAGGCGACCGTGTTCGTCACCACCGGGGGCTTTTTTATTTCGAGAAATACGATAAAAGCAAAGATTTGATAATCTTGTGTGTCGCCTGCCGGCATTTTAACGATATTCAAGAGGATTATTGTATCAGGTGCAAATGCCCTCTATTAAAATAAGTAAGCCTTTTCCCGACAACCCCGTAATTCCCTTCCTTTATTACCCCCCAACAAAGATAATCACATGCACCAAACTATCTCAGCCCCAGCCGTTCCGAATATCCAACTAAGCGAAATTTCGCGGTTTTCCGTTTGATTGGAATAAAAAGTTTTAAAATTTAAAGATTTAAAGAATCTCTAAATTGAAGAATTTTGCTTTTTGTACTATTATATCTTACAATCAGGGTCTATTTATAAAAACATTAATAGACGAATTATCAAAGCTTTATTAGAGGGGGATAATAAAAACGACCGATATGAATAAAATTAATTCATTTTTTGACCCAAAGAGCGTTGCTCTTGTCGGGGCGTCCAACCGCCCGGGATCAATCGGAAACATCGTACTGGAAAATCTTATTCTCGGAAAAAACAAGCGTAACGTTTACCCGATTAACCCGAAATATGAAACATTGCTTGATATTAAATGCTACCCTAACCTCGCCAGCCTCCCCGAAATCCCGGAACTCGTAATTATTACCATTAACGCCGAAAACGTTCCGGCCATCGTAGAAGATTGCGCCAAGATTGGAACTAAATCGATTACAATCATTTCCGCCGGATTCAAAGAAGCCGGGGAAGCCGGAAATAAACGCCTTGATAAAATCATGGAGATTTGCAAAAACAACGGAATTCGCCTTTTAGGCCCCAACTGTCTGGGATCCATCCGTCCCGGAGCTGATTTTAGCGGCTCCTTTGCCCGTAAAATACCGAAACCCGGTAATATCGCCTTCCTTTCACAAAGCGGTGCGTTAGGAACCGCCGTTCTTGACTGGGCAATCAGCAGAGAAATCGGTTTTAGCGCATTTGTCTCGCTTGGCAGCATGATGGATGTCGATTTCGGTGACTTAATTGACTATTTCGGTGATGACCAGGAAACAAAAAGTATTATCATCTATATGGAAACAATCGGTAATACCCTGGCAAGCGTCAAGAACTTTATGAGCGCTGCCCGCGGTTTTGCCCGTAATAAACCGATTATTGTTATTAAACCCGGTAAATTCCAGGAGAGTATTGAAGCGGCCAAATCGCATACCGGCGCACTTGTCGGCGACGATGCCTACTATGACGCGGTATTTAACAGAGCCGGTGTGGTTCGTGTTGATGAAGTCTCCGATCTGTTCAGCTGCGCTTCGCTCTTAGATTCCACGAAGCTCCCCAACGAACAAAACGTTGCCATCATTACAAACGCCGGCGGGCCTGCGGTTTTAGCAACCGATGCTCTTATCGCCAGAGGCGGTAAACTAAGTGAACTTTCTCCCGAAACGATTAAGGCATTAAATGAGGTTATGCCTACTTTCTGGAGTAAAGCGAACCCGATTGATATTCTCGGAGACGCCGACGCCGAAAGATATACCAAAGCGATTGAAATTGCGCTTAAAGACCCCGGTATCAGCGGTATCGTTGTTATTTACACCCCGCAAGGCGCTGCCAATGCAACGGATGTCGCCAAGGGGATTGTCAAAATCTCCAAAAAGAGCCCCAAGCCGATACTGACAACAATGATGGGAAGTAAAGACGTTGCCGGAGCGCGGCAAATATTTTATGCAAACAAAATCCCGACCTTCGATTTCCCCGAAGAGGCAATGAACAGCTACCTCTATATGTATAAATACGCACGCAACCTGGCAAGCCTTTATCAAATCCCCGAAGATATTCCGTTTGATGTGGGAATCGCCAAAAATCACTTAAAGACGATTATCAATAACGCCATCAGTAAAGGCGAAACATTATTAAACGAAGAAGACTCCAAAAAGTTTTTAAATACCTATCGGATTGGAGTCAGCTATCCGTTCTTTGCCGAAAATATCGAACTGGCGGTTGCCACGGCAGACTCCGTCGGCTACCCGATAGTTATGAAAATACAATCGCCCGATATTTCTCACAAATCCGATGTCGGCGGTGTAGTCTTAAATATTGAAAACGCGAAACAACTCCGCCAAGCATACGCGGAGATGATGGAAACCGTTAAAAAGAGCGCCCCGAAAGCCAAAATCGAAGGGGTTACAATCCAGAATATGGTTGGCAAATACGATTACGAGCTTATAATCGGCAGCAAAAAAGATGCCGCCCTCGGTAACGTAATCGTTTTCGGGCAAGGCGGTACGGAAGCCGAATATCACAAAGATATCGCTATCGGGTTGCCTCCGTTAAATCAAGCTTTAGCCAGAAGACTGATTGAAGAAACAAAAATCTACTCGTCATTATCCAAAGGGTTTAGAAACAAGCCGCCGGTAGATTTACGACTGCTTGATGCAACCTTAATCAGGGTGTCCAATATGATTGTTGATTTCCCTGAAATTGCCGAACTTGATATCAATCCGTTGGTTGTCAGCGATGGCAAAGTTATTGCGTTGGATGCGCGCATCGTGTTGGATAAAGAAGCTATTAAAAAATCCGATGATGAAGCATCGCATCTTATTATAACCCCCTACCCGACCCGTTATATCCAAACATGGACTTGCCATGACGAGAAACAAGTCTTGCTGCGCCCGATACGCCCGGAGGACGAGCCTTTAGAATATGCGCTGCTTAACGGTTTGTCGGAACAATCCAAAAAATTCAGATTCTTCCATCCGATTAATGAATTTACGCACGATATGCTCAGCCGTTTCTGCAATATAGATTACGACCGGGAAATTGCGATGGTTGCGGAATTCAACGGCTCGGGCAAAAAACAAATCGTCGGGGTAAGCCGATTGATTATAGAAGCCGGAAAAGAAGTCGGAGAGTTCGCCACCGTAATCGCTGACGAATTCCAGGACATTTGGCTGGGACACAAGCTCACCGATATGCTAATCGGTATTGCGCGTGAAAAGAAGCTCAAATCAATCTACGGCATTATCCTGCAAGACAATATTAAGATGATTAACCTGGTACGCAACCTCGGTTTCCGCCTGGTAAGCGTATCCGATAATGAATTAAAAGCCGTTATGGAATTATAGCCGATAATTTTTAACTAATCCCTTCAGACGAAGGCAAAAAGGCCACATGGGAGAATCCACTCTTGTGTGGCCTTTGGTTTTTCGGAGGAGATTGCGCAATTTTAAAAAAATGAGAACTATTTTGCGTTATTTTGGTTACGTACCGCTCTATATTTGTTATAATACGGACATACCGATAAAGATATGTAACATGCCGAGATGTTGGCGATATGATGGAAATTGTTCCTGATGATAAATCCGAAGAAATTTTCAACCCGGCGGTGATAACATGAGTGCTAAAGAAGCAAAAGCAAGGATTAAAATAAATAAACTGCTTGAAGAAGCAGGCTGGCGGTTTTTTGATACCGATGGCAAACCCGCTAATATTCAGGTTGAACCCAACGTAAAAATTTCCGAGCAGCAAGTAGACTCAATGGGAGAAGACTTTGATAAAGTCAAAAACGGATTTATCGATTTTTTATTGCTTGATGAAAAAGGTTTCCCCTTAATAGTTCTTGAAGCTAAATCCGAAGAAAAGAACCCGCTTGTCGGAAAAGAACAAGCCAGAAAATATGCCAAATCCCAGAACTGCCGTTTTGTGTTGCTTTCCAACGGTAACTTACATTACTTTTGGGATTTGGAACGCGGTAATCCGTATATCATTACAAAATTTCCGGAAGCAACTTCGTTAAAAAGTTATTTTAAAACAAAACCCAACCCGCTAAGCCTTATTGATGAAACGGTTGACAGGGATTATATTACTTTAACGCAAATGCCCTCATATGCGGTAAATGCCGGTTATAAAAACGAAGAGTTACGCCAAGAATTTATTGATAAAAACAAATTACGGTTTTTAAGGGAATACCAATTAAACGCGGTTAAGGCAATCCAGAAATCAGTCGGTCGCGGAAACGACAGGTTTTTACTTGAAATGGCCACAGGTACAGGCAAAACTCTGGTTGCCGCCGCAGTAATAAAGCTTTTTTTGAAAACGCAAAATGCCAACAGGGTTTTATTTTTGGTTGACCGCCTCGAATTGGAAGACCAGGCAAATAAATCGTTTACACTGCTCTTAAAAAATGATTATAAGAGCGTTATTTATAAAGAAAACCGTGATGACTGGCGAAAAGCGGAGATTGTTGTATCAACGGTACAATCTTTGTTGTTCGATAATAAATATCGGAAGCTGTTTTCGCCTACCGATTTTGATTTTATAATATCGGATGAAGCGCATCGTTCCATCGGCGGTAATGCCAGAGCCGTATTCGAATACTTTATCGGCTATAAGTTAGGCCTAACCGCAACCCCGAAAGATTACCTCAAAAAAATTGATACGGATAGCGCCAATATAAAAAACCCGCGTGAGCTGGAGCGGCGGATATTACTGGATACCTATCGTACTTTTGGGTGTGAAGACGGGCAGCCAACCTATCGTTATTCATTGATTGATGGGGTAAAAGACGGATATCTGGTTAACCCCGTCATTATTGATGCCAGAAGTGAAATTACAACGGAATTATTGTCCAAACAGGGTTATGCCGTTCTTACAACGAATGAAGATAATCAAGATACGGAACAAACATATTTTCAGAGTGATTTTGAAAAGAAATTCTTTTCCGAGGCCACCAATGCCGTTTTTTGTAAAACATTTTTAGAAGGTGCGGAAAAAGACCCCATCAGCGGAGAAATCGGTAAAACCATTGTCTTTGCTGTCAGCCAAAATCATGCCGCCAAACTCACTCAAATCCTAAATGAAATGGCGGATAGGATGTTTCCGGGTAAATATAATTCCGATTTTGCGATACAGGTTACATCTCAGATAGCGGATGCGCAACAATTTTCAATAAACTTTGCCAACAATAACCTTAGCGGTTCGGGAAACTTTATCCCCGCCTACAAAACAAGTAAAACCCGCGTCTGTGTAACCGTCGGTATGATGACAACCGGTTACGATTGCACCGATATATTAAATATTTGCCTGATGCGGCCGATTTTTTCCCCAACCGATTTTATCCAGATAAAGGGTCGCGGAACCAGAAAACACAATTTCTTTGAACAGCTGTTTGATGAGAACCTCAAAGCCCAAATAGAAAAACCGGATAAAAAACACTTTAAAATATTTGATTTCTTTGCCAACGCCGAGTATTTTGAAGAAAAATACGATTTTAAACAGGAGCTTAAATTACCGCCGCTGCCGGCAATCAAACCTGTTGAGTACGGCAAAGGCGAAGATCAAGTTGTTATAAGCCATTCCGCTTATGAAAATTTCGGCCCCGATTTGATTGCCAGTATTAAAGAACAGCGTATCGGGTTCGAAGGCATGAAAATCGACCGCATGTTCTTTGAAAAGTTTGAAGAAAAGGTTACCGCCGATAATTTTATTAAAGAAAATGTTGAAGCCGAAAAGTTTGATAAGGTTACAGAGTACATCAACCAACATATTATGAATAAACCGGAAGATTACTTTACAATCGAAAAACTGCGCAGGGCAGCCGGTGTGGACAGACGAATTTCAATGCGGGAAATAGTTGAAAAAGCGTTTGGACTGATACCTCATTTTAAATCTAAGGATGAGCTGTTGGAAGAAGAGTTCGGCAAGTTTGTTTCCGATTACAAGCCGGAAAACCCATCGGAAATTATGGCAATCAAATATTATTTTAAATCGTATATTTTAGATAACCGCATACGTGAAATAATAGAGAATAACAGTTATGGCGAGCTTAATGTTAACCCTGCTTTTAACATGAAAGATTTTAAGGCAGTCCCCGCAAAATGGCGTAAACTGATACCGGAATATGTAAAAGACTATGTATCTTTAAACCAATTCATGGATTAACAAATGAGGTAAATTTGAATGCTTGACAGTGAAACCAGACGAAGAATAGATACGGCAAGGGATATTTTAGTCGGCAAAGTGCCCGACCCAAAATCTCAGGTAGAGCAAATTACAATTGCGCTTATCTATAAGTTTATGGATGATATGGATGCCGAATCGGAAGAACTGGGCGGAACGCGCACCTTTTTTACCGGCGAGTTTGAAAAATACGGCTGGTCAAAGCTGATGTCACCGGCTGTCGGCGGATATGATTTAATCAATCTCTATTCGGATGCCATTCAAAAAATGGATACCAACCCCGGCATTCCGCAGCTTTTTCGGGATATGTTTAAAAATGCCTACCTGCCCTATCGCGACCCCGAAACATTAAAGAGCTTTTTAAAAATAATTAACGATTTTGAATACGACCATTCCGAACGCTTGGGAGATGCCTTTGAATATTTGCTATCGATTTTAGGCAGTCAGGGTGATGCCGGGCAATTCCGTACCCCGCGCCATATCATTGATTTTATGGTTGAGGTTATCGACCCCAAAAAGGATGACGTTATTATCGACCCTGCCTGCGGTACCGCCGGTTTTCTGATTTCCGCCTATAAACATATTATCAGGTATAATTCATCCAACTTTAAGCCCGATGAATATAAAATTGAATTCGGAGGCACCAACGGTCGTTTTAAAGGCGATAAACTATCAACCGACGAACGCAAAAAATTAGCCGATAACATTAAGGGTTATGATATTTCGCCCGATATGGTCAGGCTCTCTTTGGTCAATATGTACCTGCACGGTTTCCCCGAACCGCATATTTACGAATACGATACGCTCACCAGTGAAGAGCGCTGGAATGAGTATGCCGATGTTATAATGGCAAACCCCCCGTTTATGTCTCCGAAAGGCGGCATCAAACCGCATAAACGATTCTCAATACAGGCAAACCGCTCCGAAGTGCTTTTTGTGGATTATATTGCCGAACATTTAAAACCGAACGGCAGAGCTGCCGTAATTGTCCCCGAAGGGATTGTATTTCAAACGGCCAATGCGTACAAAACGCTTCGAAAATACCTTGTTGACGATGGCATTCTTTTTGCTGTAATTTCATTGCCGGCAGGCGTATTTAACCCATATTCCGGCGTTAAAACAAGCATTTTGCTTTTTGATAAAACCGTAGCGAAGCAAAGGGATGAAATACTGTTTGTAAAAATCAATAACGACGGTTATAGCCTTGGCGCACAGAGAAAAGAAATCGAAGGCAGCGATATTCCGGAAGTTGTAAATATTATTAAGGATTACAAGGAAGGAAAAGACGTTCCCGATAACGCGCTCACAACAACAGCAACCAAAAAAGATATCGCCAAACAGGATTATATTTTAGTTGGAGACAGATATAGAGAAGCTGAGGTCTCCAATGCTGATTACTCGACTGTTGGACTCGGTGAAGTTTGCGAGATACTTGCCGGAAATTCCGCTCCACAGGATAAGGAATTATTTACAAATGGCATTTATCCCTTTTTTAGAACAGCGGATGTTGGAATGGTTCACCTTTCTGATAATCTTGTCAGCTCAAAGGATTATTTAAATGATGCAGGAATTAGTGGATTAAAGCTATTCCCTAAAGGTACGATATTGTTTCCAAAGAGCGGAGCCTCAACTTTTCTAAACCACCGTGCAATCTTAGGCGTCGATGGGTATGTTTCAAGCCATTTAGCTTGCATTATTTGTGATGCCAATAAAATAAATAATAAATACCTGTACCATGCCCTTACAAATATTGATGCTAGAACACTAACCGCAGACCAAGCTTATCCATCACTTAATTTGAAGCAAATAAGCGGAATAAAAATCCCCCTCCCCCCGCTACCCGTTCAGCAAGAAATCGTGGCGGAAATCGAAAGCTATCAAAAGATTATTGACGGCGCAAAACAGGTTGTGGATAACTACAAGCCTGTCATTAAGGTTGACCCCGATTGGGAGATTGTGAAGTTAGGCGATATATGTGAACTAAACCCCAAAAAATCTGAATTAAGAGACTTATCGAGCACGACAGAAGTGTCGTTTGTTCCAATGGCCAATGTTAATGAGCACGAAATGTTCTTTTTACCCAAAGAAACAAAGCAGCTTTCAGAAGTTTATTCAGGATACACATATTTTAGGAATAATGATGTGTTGTTAGCAAAAGTGACACCTTGTTTTGAAAATGGGAAAGCCGGAATAGCAAAAAACTTGAATAACGGTGTCGGCTTTGGCTCAAGTGAATTTTATGTATTAAGAGCATTTTCAGAAACGGTCTTGCCAGACATGATTTACTACACAATTAACAGTTCTGATTTCTTGTTAAAAGGGAAGGATAACATGACAGGAACTGGAGGTTTGCAACGATTAACTAAAGACTTTGTCATGAATTATTTATTACGCCTACCATGCTTAGATATCCAGCAAAAAATCGTTGCTCAAATCGAAAAAGAGCAGGAGTTAGTCAATTCCAACAAACAACTAACTGAAATCTACGAACAAAAAATCAAGGATAAAATCGCCGAAGTCTGGGGCGAGTAATACAAGTTTTTATCTATCCAAAACAAAAAACCCTCGTTTTAGCGAGGGTTTTTCTAATACACCGTTTTAAAATTCTGTTAGGCCGGCTGAGCCATTTGAAGCAACTTCTCAAAAGCCTCGGGATCACGAACCGCCATATCGGCCAACATCTTGCGGTTAATATCAATACCGGAAGTTTTGAGCCCGTTCATAAACTGGCTGTAAGTTACCCCGTGTGCTCTGGCGGCGGCATTGATACGAGTAATCCAAAGTTTCCTCATATCACCTTTGCGGTCTCGGCGATGAATATAAGCATATCTTAACGAATGCATCATCGACTCATGAGCGCGCTTGTACAGAGAATTATAAGTTGCTCTGTGTCCCTTGGTTAAACCAAGTACTTTTTTGTGTCTTTTATGTGCGGTTACACCTGTTTTTACTCTTGGCAAATCACTACCCCTATCTTACTATACCCCGTAAGGTATAAGCCTTTTAATTCTTTTTTTATCACTCGGATGCAGAGGAATGGTTTCATCGAACTGCATCTTCACCCTGCGAGATTTCTTACGACGCAGATGGCTCTTCATGCCCTTGGTGCGCATAATCTTACCAGTTCCGGTGATATGGAATCTGGACTTTGCTCCCTTATGTGTCTTAAGCTTTGGCATCTTCTTCCTGTTTCTCTTCTTCCTTTATTTTACTTTTTACGGCAGACGGCAAGGGCACTAATATCAAATGCAACCTGGCACCCTCTTTTGTCGGTTGCTTCTCAACGGAAGCAATCTCTTTTAAGGATTCAAACATTTTTTCGAGTAACCGTAAACCCAACTCGGGATGAGCGTTTTCCCGCCCGCGGAACATAACAGTCAGTTTAACTTTATCTCCGCCCTCAAGCAGCCTCTTGGCTAACCTGGCTTTTGCTTCAAAATCATGATCCCCTATTTTAGGGCGAAGCCTAACTTCCCTTAATAAAGAAAGTTTTTGTGCTTTTCTGGCCTCTCTCTCTTTTCTGGTCTGTTCATACTTGAACTTTCCAAAATCCATAAGGCGACAAACAGGCGGGACAGCCATCGGCGCCACTTCCACGAGGTCTAAGCCCTGCTTTTTAGCAACCTCTCGCGCTTGGAATAAAGGCATAATCCCCAGCTGTTCACCCTTTTCCCCTACGAGGCGAACTTCCTTGCACTTAATTTTTTCGTTTACTCGTAACTCTTTATTTATGTTTTTATATCCCTCCACCGTTCAAATGTATACAGAAGGACTATACCACAGTAAAGCTGTTTCTTTCAAGTTTTTTTAAACTTTAAGCCCTTACAGCGGCTTCGTCCACAGCCGTATTCAAAAAATCTTCAAACGGGATGCCGTTTTTCTGTTCGCCGTTTCTGAAACGCACCGAAACAGTACCGTTATCCGCCTCTTTATCCCCGATAATCAGCATATACGGAATCTTTTGGGCCTGCGCCTGTCTGATTTTATTGTTCACAGTCCCCTGCTGATAATCGACTTCCACTCTTAAATCTTTAGCCTTTAACTCACTTGCCAGTTTTTGGGCATAGTCGTTATGTCGATCCGCAATCGGCAATATCGCAACCTGAACGGGGGAAAGCCAAACAGGGAATGCCCCGCCGTAATGTTCAATCAGGCAGGCCATAAAGCGTTCCATACTGCCAAGCACAGTGCGATGCACCATGGCAACCATATGTTCTTTACCGTCTTCGCCGATGTAATGCATATCGAAACGCTGGGGGTTATTAAAATCGACCTGAATTGTCGGACCCTGCCAGCTTCTGCCGACTGCATCTTCAAATTTTATATCGATTTTCGGCCCGTAAAAAGCGCCTTCCCCTTGGTCAACGCTGTAATCCACATTCCTTCTTTGGAGGGCATTAACAAGAATAGTTTCCGCTTCTTCCCAGATTTTAAGCTCACCGGCATACTTTTCCGGCCTGGTGGAAAGGATTATCTTGTAATTCGCAAACCCGAATGAGTCCATCATGAAAGTTGCCAAATCAAGCACATCCACGACTTCGTCTTCTAATTGATCAAATCGGCAAAATATATGGGCGTCGTCTTGGGTAAAACCCCTTACACGGGATAGCCCATGCAGTACGCCTGAGCGCTCATAACGGTAAACCGTGCCAAGTTCGGCCCAGCGCAGGGGTAATTCACGGTAACTTCTTAATTTACTGTTATAAATCAAAATGTGATAAAGACAGTTCATCGGCTTAATCACATATTCTTCTTCGTCTATTTCCATCGGGCTGTACATATTTTCTCTGTAAAACTCCCAATGCCCGCTGGTTTTCCAAAGGTCTACCTTGGCAATGTGAGGCGTGTAGAGAATATCGTAACCGCGCTTTTTGTGTTCCGCTTTCCAAAAATCTTCGATTATACTGCGTATCAGGGCGCCTTTGGGGTGCCAACAAACAAGCCCGGGCCCCGATTCTTCATGCACACTAAAAAGATCCAATTCCTTGCCCAGCTTTCTGTGATCCCTTTTTGCGGCTTCTTCCATCTTTTTCAGATAGTCGTCGAGTTCGGTTTGGGAGTTAAAAGCCAAGCCGTAAATTCGCTGGAGCATTTTGTTCTTTTCATCTCCGCGCCAATAGGCGCCGGCAATGCTTGAGAGTTTAAAGGCCTTAATTTTACCGGTGGAATCAACATGAGGGCCTCGGCATAAATCAACAAAATCACCCTGACGATAAATACTGACCTTTTCGTCTTCTATCCCGTCAATAAGCTCGATTTTATAGGGCTGGTACTGAAAGATGTTACGGGCTTCGTCTTTTGTTATTTCATCATGCCTAAAGGGCAAGTCCTGAGCGATAACCTCATTCATTTTATCGGTTATAATCGATAAATCATCCGGGGTTAAATGTCGCGGCAGTTCAAAATCGTAATAAAAACCGTTTTCAATAGCGGGCCCGATCGCAAATTTCGCACCGGGGAAGATTGATAAAACCGCCTCGGCCATAATATGCGCCGCCGAGTGGCGCACCTTTTCAACCTCGTTATTTATGTCTTTCTCTTCTGCATCAATTTTATTATTCATAATATTTCAACCGTATAACCTTAAAATAACCGTTAAATAAAAACCCCTCACTCATATGATGGAGTAGAGAGGTTTTTAATCTTTCATAGACTGTTATTATAACAGCCGCCAGCTATAAAATCAATTCTACCACGATTAAAGATAGCTGATTCCGTTCAATTTAAGATTAATCTTATTTTTATAACCCGGCGGTTAGCGCCACGGCAAGGAAAACAGAGCCGAATACAATCGCCAAAATAATAACAACCATATACAACACAAATTCCGACTGTGTCAGTTTTTTGACTATCTTTTTTAAGAGTGCTTCCTCTGCTTTAGCCAATGCCTCATCAGCCGCTTTTTGAGCAGCCATGGCAATTTCTTCCGCCCGTGCCACTGCTTCTTTGGCGGTTTTATCCGACTCCTCAATTTTTATTCTTGCGATTTCGGCGGCTTTGGTAGTAGCCGTCTGCGAAGCCCTTTGCGCCTCTTCGGCCTTAGCAAAAGCCTGCGCTACGGCTGAGGATACGGCTGCAGCCAAAGCTTTGTCAGACTCGATATCGGCTTGTTCCGCCTTTACGGCGATATCGCCCGCTAATTTGGCAGCCATCGCAGCCGCTTCGGTGGCGTCTTTACCTGCCCGCGCCGTACTTTCCGCCGATTCTCCCGAAACATTGGCTGATGCTTCCGTTGCCTCTCTTCCGGCAATCGCGGCAAGTTCCCCTTTTCTGGCTACTTCTTGGGCCAAACGAGCCGCGCTAAGTGCGGCTTTCTTGGCTTCTCTGCCCGCTTCATCGGCTTTTTTGGCTGTTTCAATCG
This sequence comes from Dehalococcoidales bacterium, assembly GCA_041656115.1. NCBI lineage: Bacteria > Bacillati > Chloroflexota > Dehalococcoidia > Dehalococcoidales > Dehalococcoidales bacterium. Next base: position 124,733 of record JBBAED010000002.1, read on the forward strand.
TGCTTTCTTTTTCAGCCTTTTCGGCCGCTTGTTTGGCAAGCGCTAATTTTTCATCCGCAATTTTCGATGCTATTTCAGCTTCTCCGATAGAACTTAAAACAGCGTCTTTGGCAATAATTGCCGCCTCTTTGGCTCTGCCGGCAACCTGTTCGGCAAGCGCGTTGATTGCCGCCGCTAAAGCCGTATCTCCCGCGGAATCGGCGTATTCGGCATTTTGGTTGGTTTCATCAACTATCGCCAGCGCCTTAGCGGCCGCCTCTTTGGCATCTTTCCCCGACTCGTCAATCCTCTCAGCCAAAACGCCTGAAATGCGGGTTGCGGCAATAATTGCGGCATCGCCTGCTATATCTGCCAGTTCACTTTTTCTGGCTGTTTCGTCCGATAACCTAAACGCAACGGCTGCCGCCTTTTTGGCTTCTCTTCCGGCATCGTCTGCCTTTCTTGCCGATTCGGCATCTTTGTTGCTGTTTGCCTCGTCAGCTGCGGTTTCGGCTCGTTTAGCCGAATTCAACGCCTGCTTTGAGGCCGCAAATGAGGCTTCGGTGGATCGCTCAAGAGCTTCTTTGGCAAGGAGTGCCGCATCTTCCGCCCGGATTGCGGCATCTTCGGCAGCCCTCATCGCCGACTGAGCGACTTCGGTAGCTGCTTGAGCAACTTCATTGGATTTAACGGTGGCTTCCTCTGCAGCATATTGGGCGGCTCTGGCAATATCTTCCGCCCGGAGGGCAGCCTCTTCCGCTCTGGCAGCCGCCTCTTCGGCAGCTCTGCTGGCGGCATCCGCCGCTTCTTTAGCTTTTTTCTCGGCATTTTCGGCATCGCTAATCGCCGCTTGTGCGATACTCTCGGCTCTGGCAGCCGCTTCGCCTGCGGCTAAAGTTGCCTTTTGTGCAGCTGTTACCCCGGCTTTACGGGCTTCTTCCGCCCTCTTTTCCGCTTCACCGGAAGCCGTTGTAGCTAATATTGCAGCCTCATTTGCCTTTTTGGAAGCATCTTCCGCTCGTCTGGCGGCGTCAATGGCAGCTTTAATATTAGCGTCCATTTCATCCAGAATTACCGGAAGGGGTTTGGTCAGAATTTTGGGGGCGGGGGGTAGAGCTTCAACAGGAACAGATTCTCTTTTTAAATCTTCGTTTTGTATAGGTGCCTCCTTTGATTGCATAGAATCATTCAAAAAATCACAAAACTCCTTTTAGAGAGTTAAATAATTTCAAAGGATGCAAAAATGTTTTGTCAACGAGTTAATCTGCCCCACTAATAAGATTATGATAATTAATATTGCAAGTCAATAGGTTAAGAAAGCAAAAATTATCATTTTAGTTTAAAATGGGAGAAATTTATCCCACTTGGGAGTAATTTGGTGGGGAAGGGGGGACTTGAACCCCCACGCCTTGCGGCACAAGATCCTAAGTCTTGCTCGTCTGCCAATTCCGACACTTCCCCAAAAGAACGCCTGAGGCTTTAGCATTTTATCACTGTAGGGGTTATTGCTCAAGCCTGTAAAGATAATTATCCGGCGTTATCAATAAGAGGGATACAATGTACCCCTCTTATCAAAAATTCTACTGTTTAAGTTTAATTTTAAACCGAATGGACTTCTCCGCAATGCGGGCAGCGGACACTTTTTTGATGGAACTGCGGGGGTATTCTTAATTTGGTTCCGCAAGAACAATCAATAGTATTGTAATTATTCAGCTTCCACATTAAGCCCGATGTCTCTCTGGTTCTTTCGAGCCTATCGGGGTCGTCAACCGCAGGGGCGCGGATAGGAACAGATTGAGATGAACCGGCCAAAGACATCGCCGATGCCGGCATAACGGATCCTTTCCCTTTGTGAACTTGTTTATAAGCCTTTTCGTAATCAACAAAGGATGCCCCGCCCCCCATCGCACGCAAAATACGTATTCTATCCGAAATAGGCGGATGGGTACTGCTTAAGTCGTTTGCCGCCCTGCCCTTTTCGCGAAACGGATTTACGATATACATCGGAGCGGTTGCTTTGTTGGCCGATTTTAATTGACCGGTTGAAGCCCCCAGTTTTTCAAGTGCGGACGCCAAGCCTTCGGGGTATCTGGTATACATTGCTGCTGAAGCATCGGCCAGATATTCTCTTTTTCTTGATATCGCAAAGTAGATTAACTGCGCAAAAATAGGCGCAAGAATCATTAGTAAAAGAGCCAGAATCATTATTATCCCTTGAGCGGCGCCGCCGGAGGAAGAATCGCGCCGGGAACCGCTGCCGCCCCCGAAAATCATGATGCGCGAACCGTACCATGACAGCATCACAATTGTTCCCAAAAGGATGCTTGACATTGCCATAAGAAGAACATCCTTGTTTTTAATATGCGCTATCTCATGCGCCATAACACCTTGCAATTCATCCCTGTTAAGGTGTTGCAGCAAACCCGATGTAATCGCTACGGCGGCCTTATTGGGGTCTCTTCCCGTCGCAAAAGCGTTTAGAGAAGGGTCATCGATGATATAGATATCAGGGGTTTTGGGCAGCCCCGATGCAATGCGCATTTCTTCAACAATGTTATAAAGGCGCGGATGGTCATCATGGCTGATTTTTTTGGCACCGGCGGAGGCCAACAGAATATTGTCGCCCTGGAAAAAACCGACCAAAGTCATTATTATCCACAGCGCAACAGCTAATATAAGGCCCGCGAGAGCGTTATCAAAAAAGTACAGCCCCAAAAAATAGCCGATTAGAAACAGCAACGCCCCCATACCAATAACCAGAACCGCAGACCTTATCCGGTTAGATCTAATTTGTTCCCACATACAGTGCTTATTCCTTTAATTAAAACTAACTCGAGGTGCTTCCCTCTCGTTTGCGGCGGTAACTTCAAAAAATTCACCCGTTTTAAATCCGCTCATTCCGGCAACAACGTTTGATGGGAACATCTGAATCTTATTATTGTAATTCAAAACGGAATCGTTATAAAACTGGCGCGAAAAGCTGATTTTATTTTCGGTTGAAGCCAGTTCTTCTTGTAAAGCCAAGAAGTTCTGATTCGCTTTCAGATCGGGATAGTTTTCTGCAACAGCAAGCAGCCTGGTCAGTGCCGAAGTTAATTCACCTTCAGCTTTGGAACGTGCCGCAGCACCCCCGTCAGATATTTTCTGAGCCAGGTTTCTGGCACTGGTTACGGCTTCCAAAGTTTCTCTTTCGTGTTTCATATAACCTTTAACCGTCTCCATCAGGTTAGGGATAAGGTCATATCTTCTTTTTAATTGAACATCAATCTGTGCCCAAGCGTTTTTGACTTGGTTACGCAAGCGTACCAGTCCGTTATAGGTAAGTACATAAAATAATAACAATAAAACTACGATTCCCAGCAGAACCCAAAGTACAATATCCAAAAAACACCTCCTAATTATTCTTCTCGCTTAAGCGAGTACTATTAAACCTTTTTAAATACGAAAAACTTCGCCCAAAAAATCGATTACCTGTTGCCCTTCACCAAACCCTTGACGTTGTTTTTGCGAAGTATGCTTAATAAGCTGCGCAACCTCTCCTCCGTCAAACCACAACCCGTCACCCCTGGGGCATATATCGATTACTAACGTGGAATCAGGCCCAACTTTTACTTTGCCCATTGACCTTCGGCAAATCGGGCACCTGTATTTCTTTTCGCGGATTTTTTTGTCAATTTTATTGATTAAGCTCAAAAAGGATAAATCGAAATCTTGCAATCCGTATTTTTCCATTAAGAGCTCGAGCTCGTTGGTATCAAACCATACACCTTTGCATTTAACACAATAGTCTAGTTCGATTTTATCGTGTTCAACATCAATCATACTTAATTTACAAACCGGACAATTCATCGCACTCCACCCTCGTATCTAATTTTAAACGGCGGTTACAAATGTGTCAAGATTTTTTATTGATTACTATAATAAGCTAAATAACAGCCCGACAAGCGAGGTAAAAGTTAAGAAAACGCCCTGACCGTATAGTCGGGGCATTATAAAAAAAACTTTTTGCGGTTTAAAAAAGAAGCTACCGTCAAGATTACCTGGCGGTAGCTTTTAAAACTCAAATTCGCGTGGCAGACGACATTAAACGACAGCAGGTCGGATTGCACAAGCACCATTACCGAAAAGCACGGCTCTGTTTACGGAACGCCTGCAATTCGGCCGATTTTACGCAAAAAGAAAAAGCGATGAGTATTTAGGCAGCTGCTTCTTTAGCGGCGGCAACTTTGACCCTTTGCAGGTCTACCATTTCTTGCCCAAATTCACATGTCTTACAATCATAAAGTCGGCTGCAAACCCTGCTGGAAACTTCTCCTTTGGCACTGTACATACAATACCTCTGTGAACCGGGATGGTCTTTTAAATCTTTGATTTTCGGATTGGGGACTTTCTTAGTCAGTAAACCCTTTTCTCCATCCAAAGCTTCCTGCGCTTTTCTGAGCCAAATTCTGGCGTCGATATTATCGGGAGCAACATTCAATATTGAACCAAACTCCTTAATCCCCTCTTCGTATTTGGCATTTTCATAGTGTTCTTTGCCTAACTTCATATGTGCAGGAACGTCCTCAGGATTGATGGCAATAAAATCCAATGTTTTCATAATTTCCCCCATATTATTTATATTATATTTTAACCGTTACCAAGGATAGCAGTCTAATTTTCTTCGTGATTATGACTAACCGGTAAAGACACTCTAAAGGTAGTGCCTTCACCCTCTTTACTTTGTATCTCTATTTTCCCGTTGTGGCGTTGGATAATACCGTAAGATATCGCTAAACCCAACCCCACCCCCTTTTGGTCTTTTTTAGTCGAAAAGAAGGGGGTAAAAAGTTTCTTCATATTTTCCGGGGATATCCCAACCCCCGTATCATTTACCTCAACCAGCACTTGGTCATCTATCGGTAATGTGCGAATAGTTAAAATCCCACCGTCGGGCATAGCCTGAATTGCATTCATTATCAGATTAGTGCAAACCTGTTGAATTTGCCCGAAATCGGCAACAATCTTCGGCAAATCCGCCGAAAGTTCTTTTATCACTTTTATATTTTGTATTTCTGCCGAGTGGATACCAAGATCGTAACTTCTATCAATAATTTCATTGACATCCACTTCCCAAAATTCGGGAACCGATTGCCTGGAAAAATCAAGCAAACTTCTAACCAACTTAGTGCTGCGATTGAGCTCAGTTTCCATTTTGGAAAGGTAATCAAGAGCAACATCAATACTGTAATTACCGCTCTTGAGTTTTCTGGACATAAGCTGAGTATAGATTAGAACACCCGATAACGGGTTGTTAATCTCATGGGCGACAGAGGCCGCCAACTGCCCCAGTGAAGTCATTTTTTCGGCTTGGATTAAACCCTCCTGCGTTTCTTGCATGTTTTTATGCAAATACGGCCAACACATTTCAATTTCAGCCAACTTATCGCAAACGGCGATTGCCAGCTCGCGACAAGTGCTGTACCCGCAAGCGCCGCAATTAAATTGCTCTTCGGGGTTGTTTCTGTTAATTTTATTTAAGACGGCTTCAATTTCTGCCTCACTCGGAAGGACTATCCTACCATTTTGATTTGTAAATTGTCGGGATAAGTCAATGTCGGCATATTCTTTAATGTCTTGCTCGGTTTTTTCCGGTTGCGATGTTTTAACGGCATAGCGAGCAACAAGTTCCTCGCGCCTGTAAATACTTAAACCGTTATCTATCACCGGCCCGCTTACACACCCATGGCAAAAATAAAGGTTAATTAATTTGGTATTTATTTTGCCTAAGGCAAACTCCTTAAGAATTTTGCTAACAGCCCCTCGACCGTTAGCGTTAATAACCTCGCTTTTAAGAATATCATCGGATAATCCCGCCAGTTTTGCCAAGCCACCTGAAACAGACATTAACCTCCCCAAATTGGGTGTCGGCCCGTCAAATTCGGATGAAGCCTCATCTTCAGGAATAATTTCTTTGGTTGCAAACATTTCTTTAAGCTCGGCAAAAGTTAAAACCGCATCAATCACACCGATATTACCGGGCTTACGCGCCTCATCTTTTTTAGCCACACATGGTCCGATAAAAACAACTTTAGCAGATTTATTGTAGCGATTTTTAATCAATCTGCCGGTTGCAATGGTCGGTGACACAATGTGTGCCATGTGGTCGATTAGGTCGGGATAGTACTTTTCAACAAAATTTACGACAGCCGGACAATTCGAAGAAATAATCGGTCTATCCGTTTGTGTAACGATTAATTTCTTATATTCCCTGCCTATTAACTCAGCCCCGAAAGAATCCTCCATCACTTCGTTAAAACCAAGTTTTTTAAGTGCCGACACCAAACTGCCCGGCTCGGCCTCGGGCATTGCCGCAGGAAAAGATGAGGAAACTACCGCTATCAAGTGATTATCCTTGTTACTTAGCAACTGCCATACCAAATCAATATCACTCTCTACCTTTTTTGCACCGGTAGCACAAACCTTTAAGCAGCTTCCACAGACAATGCAACGCTCCTGTATTACTTGCGCTAAAAGATCTTCTACTTTAATCGCTTTAACAGGACAGCTGCGTATACAAGCATAACAGCTTTTGCACTTATCTTTTTCTGTGTATATAATGCTCATTTATGTAATACTCCGGCAAGCTTTTAAATTTGAAGGTAAGATGCTTGCCGCTTAACTTCGTTGGTTTTTAAAATCAAGAAACAGGCGCCCTGCAAAAGGCAGTACCTTTAGCGGCTGCCTTAGTGTTACAGGTTTTGCAGTCCGATAAATTAATTCTTTGTAACGGTATCATCATTTACAACCGCCCAATACAGAGTAATTCCTATCTTTAAATTGACTCAAAACCTATTTTTTATATCCGAATTGATGTGTTAACCCAAACTTATAACGTAAAGCCTAAGAAACAGTATTTACTTCTTTTAATATCATATCGACAGCTAAAGGGATAGCCGCTTTGACATTCGGTGTGCACTCCTCGGTTAATGTTCTGACATCGGCCGCTTCGATTCCGATAATATCTATCTGTGCCGGCATTTCCAGCCCCAGTCTCCTGCCAAGTTCAATCGCGGCAATAACACCGATATCATGGCTTGAAGTAGTATGGCAGGTATTATCGAACTCTTCCGGAGTCAAGCGATAGATACTACCGGGTTTACCGTCTTCTGTCGTAATGGCATCGACAATAATAGCCCGGTCGTAACCTACCAAATAATCAAGCAAGCTAATGCCCGCTAAGCTAACCTCATCTAAGGCAACATCTGGATTGGATACCCTACCCTCAAGCTCTTTAATAACCTTTAATCCGGCGCTATCATCGCTCAGATAAGGGTTACCCAATCCTAAAATTAATGTCTTCAAAATATTATGTAATCTATTCCCAGCTTTTTACTATTTGTTTTTTATTGTCGTAAACATACATCGGCATCGCCGGATGTCCGGGTAAGTTATGACTGGCACAAGCCAAACATAAATCGTAGGGACGCCAAGCCATCTCGATTCGGTTTAACAAACCTTCGGTTATTTCTTTACCCGGCTGAATTAAGGCTTGTGCAGCCTTGTTAACCGACATATTAACCGCAGCCCCGTTATTTACAGTTGCCACAATTAAGTTGGCTTTCTTGATAACGGCATTTTCATCGGTGGTATAGTGATGAATCAAAGTGCCTCTGGGTGCCTCAACGATTCCCACGCCTTCACTCGGAGTGGCGGTCGGTATATTTCTCAAATCATCGCTTGTAATTTCAGGATCCGTACTCAAAGCGAGTAATGTTTCGGCAGCCTGAACAAGTTCAACCAAACGCGCCCAATGAATAGCCAAGGTATGATGAACCGGTTTTCCGCCCAGCGTATCATACAATTTTTCGTAGGCTTCTTGAGCTAACGGAGTAGCCATACCGTCTGAAGCGTTTAATCGGGCCATCGGGGCTACACGGAAAACACCGCTGTCATTTCCGTCAACAAAGCCCTTCCATCCCACTTTCTTCAGATACGGGAATTTAATGTAGCTCCATGGTTCGACATGTTCGGCAATGTGATCAAGGTAATCTTTAGGCTCAAATTTAGCAAACTCTTTGCCGTCGGGATCGACTACCCTTACCATACCGTCGTAAAAACTTACCTTATTATTTTCATCAACCAAGCCCATTGAATAGGTTCTATGGGTATAAGCATCGCTTACAATCATATCAACATATTCTTTGTTGGCAAGGACGATATCATCAAAAACCTTCAGCGACAATTTGCCGAATTCAATACAATCACGAGCAATTTGCTCTATTTGCTGACGCTCTTCTTCATTAAGGCCTCTGCTAACACCACCGGGCAGTGCAAAAACCGGATGAATGGCCCTGCCTGCCAACATTTCAATAACATGATGGCATTTTTTACGGGTATTAATAACCGCCCCGCCCAATTCCAGACCTACTTTACCGATAACACCGATAATATTGCGTTCGGCGACAGGCGCTTCCGGACCCATAATAAAATCAGGGCCGGCAAGGATATAAAAATGGGTGGTATGATCGGTTATAAAAAACGCATTATAAACAAGCTCGCGTAACTTACGCGCCGCACTGGTCGGCTGGACTTGAAACAGAGTGTCCAGTGTTTTAACCGAAGCCATATGATGCGCTTCGGGGCACACCCCACAAATTCTTTGCGTAATTTGCGGCATATCTTCGGCAAGCCTTCCTTCCGAGAACTTTTCAAATCCGCGCAATTCGGGGACTTGGAAATAACTGTTTTCTACCCTACCCTCATCGTTAAGGAAGATCTCAATTTTTCCGTGCCCTTCAAGCCTCGTAATCGGATCAATACTTATTTTTTTCATTAAACTCTGGCCCTCCTTAACACAGAATCAGGTAGACTGTAACGATAGAATGTCCCCGCAGGATCCCTGACACCTTCGGCAATCTTTGCGATTTCTTCAGGATCGTTTGAATCAATAACGGAAGCAATTGCATTCATAAAGTGCGCACCTTGGTCAATTACACCTTCAACGGGTCCGTAACAGCCGGTACACGGCATCCCCGCCTTGGGACATTTGGCTTCGCAACCGCCCCTGGTAGCGACACCGGCACAAGGTAACCCCTGTTCCAAAAGGCATATCTCGGGGTCGGCAACAATTTCGTAAGGCCTGTAAAATTTCTTAACCTTTTTAACATCACGCTTACGCGGGCATTCATCGCAAACCGCTTTGGCACTGCTTGTAATTACAGAGCCAACGGGGGGCAACTGGCCGCTGATTAATGCTTCTAAGGCCATCCACGTTGTTTCGGCTTCGGGAGGACAACCGGGAATAATATATTCAACCGGAATCGTCTGAGCAAGTGTTTTAACGGTATTATACAATTCCGGTAATCTCAACTCGCCTTCCGGCGCCTGATAAGTCGTTTGGGGAAGAATTTTATTGGGATTATCGGTGGAAGGGGTTTCCAAAAAGGCCCTTTCCAAAATCATATCACGATTATACAGATTGGCTAAGCCCGGAATACCACCCTGATATGCACAGGCGCCAAAAGCAATCATTACTTTTGATTTTCGCCTCAGCAATTTAGCCATATGCTCCTGCTCGGTTGAGCGGATTGAACCGTTGAAAAGACAGACGTCAATGCTTTTATCTTCCATTGCCTCAACGTCTTTATATTTAACGTCCATTGCCACCGGCCAAAAAACGATATCCACCGCCTCGATGAGTTTTAACAAATTCTCAGCGATTTCAAGAGTGCCGATTTCACAACCGCCACAACTGGCTGCCCAATATAAAGCAACTTTTGGTTTAGCCATTATCTCCTCCATCTCTGGGGAAAGGCCCCAATTTTTTAATTTTTTCAGTCATATCTTTTATAATCTCGGCAAACTTATCGCCTTCGGAAGCGGCGACCCAGTCAAGATGAATGCGATCGCTTTCGATTCCCATTTGTTCGGTTAACCTCTTTAGCATTTCCATGCGGCGCATTGTTTTTAGGTTACCCGAGTTATAATGGCAATCACCGGGGTGACATCCGAGTATAGCCACACCATCGGCTCCCGATTCCAGTGCTTTCAATATAAAAACCGGATCCACTCTTCCGCTGCACATTACCCTTACTATTCTGATGTTTGCAGGATACTTCTTTCTTGAAGTCCCCGCCAGGTCAGCCCCGGAATAGGAGCACCAGTTGCAGAGGATTCCCAGTATTTTAGGTTCAAAACTCATGCTAACACCCCCTCAATTTCAGCCAAAATCTGCTTGGTGGTAAAGTGATTGCTTGTTATTGCATCGCTGGGACAAGCCGATACACAAACACCACATCCTTTACAAAGGACCGGGTTGATTTCGGATACCCGAGCACTTTCGTTATAGCTAATCGCACTGTACGGACACATCGTGTTACAAATACGACATCCGGAGCAAAGGTCCGCAATAATTTCCGAAACGGCACCGTCAATCTCAACCTTGTTATTGCTAATCATCGCCAGTGCCCTGGCAGCGGCGGCCGAAGCCTGTGCAACCGTATCGGGGATATCTTTGGGTCCCTGGCAGCACCCGGCAATAAACACGCCGTCGGTCATTGTCGATATCGGATCAAGCTTGGGATGTTTCTCCAAGAAGAACCCGTCGGCTTTTTTGTTAAGCGACAAAACCTTACCGATTTGTTCGGCACCGTCGTTGGGTTCGATAGCACAGCTCAAGATAACCATATCCACCGGCAGCCTTCTCTTTTTACGTACCAGCGTATCTTCAACCATAACAACCAATTTGTCTTTTTCTTCGTCAATTTGAGGAATGTTGGTTATTTCAGCCGCACGCCCCCTAACAAACTTGACACCTTCATCTTGTAATCTCATATAGAATTCTTCGTATCCCAATCCGGGGCAACGCATATCGATGTATAACTGGTAAACTTCCACATCGGGCAGTTTTTCCTTTAGGAGGTGCGCATACTTGAGAGAGTACATACAACACACGCGCGAGCAATATTTGTGATAATTCTCATCACGGCTTCCCACGCAGTGGAGTATGGCAACACTCTTCGGTTTTTTACCGTTCTTTTTAACAACAACTCCGTCGGTGGGGCCTGAGGCATTTGAAAGCCTTTCAAATTCAAGACCCGTTAAAACATCGTCGAATCTTCTGTATCCGTAGGTATACATTACCTCGGGGTCAAATTGTTTAAGACCGGTGGCAACAACAATCGAGCCTATATCAACTTCAATTGTCTGCTCTCTCATTGAATGATCAATTGCATCCGGTTCACAGGCTTTAAGGCATAACATACATTCTGAACAAACGGAACAGTTCAAACACCTTCCGGCTTCATCAATCGCTAATTCATTGTCATAGCCAAGTTCAACTTCATCAAAGTTGCCTTTTCTTTCTGATACGCCTAAGGTCGGCATAACCATTCTGGATTTTGCTTTGACTTTGTCTTTATTGACTTCAAACTTCTTCGGCATCTGTTCGGCACGGCCTTCGCGTATATCCTGACCGCTTAAATATCTATCGATACTTTCGGCTGCGGCTTTTCCGGAAGCCATGGATGCAATCACATCCAACTGTCCGGCAACCACTTCGCCGCCGGCAAACACACCGGAAACATTGCTTTCCAGCGTAACCGGGTCAACTTCCAAATAGCCCAATTCGCTAAATGCCATTTCTTTAGGTAAGCTGTCTTTATTAACATCCTGCCACATGGCATTGATTACATTACCGGCTTCAAGAACAAACTCTTCGCCTTTTTGTGCCTTTGATTCGTTAACACATTTAACACCGCTTATTTTATCGCCATCGATAATTATCTCTTTAACCGATGTAAGGAACTTAAATTTAATCCCTTCGTTTTTGGCTTCCTCTACCTCGCTGCATGTAGCGGGGGTTTCGGATTCCGATTTTTTATAAAGGACGGTAACATCTTTGGCGCCCAATCTCCAAGCCACTCTGGCCGACTCAACTGCCGTATTACCGCCGCCGACAACAACTACTTTATCGGAAACGACAACATCTTGACCCGAGTTAACTTTCTTTAAGAAATCCATCGCACCGAAGACATTGGCATTATCCTCACCGGGTACGCCCAATTTACGGTTAACACCGGCACCGGTACCCAAAAAGACTGCCTTGTATCCTTGTTTAAACAGGCTTGCAATATCATTAACAGCAGTTCCTGTTTTTATTTCGACGCCTCTTTCTTTAAGATAGTCGATTTCAGTATCAACAATATTTTCCGGCAATTTAAAGTTGGGGATGCCGTATCGCATCAAGCCACCGGCTTTTTCATCTTTTTCAAAAACGGTAACAGCGTAGCCTTTCTTTAATAAATCGAAAGCGCAGGCAAGCCCGGAGGGGCCGGAACCGATTACAGCAACCTTTTCGGCCTTGGTTATTTCAAGCGGAGTCGCTTTTTCTCTGCCCATTTTTATTTCATAATCGGCAACAAAGCGCTTAAGGTCACGAATGTTAATCCCGTCGTCAACGGTGGTTCGTTCGCATTCGGTTTCACAAGGGTGATTACAAACCCTGCCGACAACACCGGCAAGAGGAATTGAATCACGAACCAAATCAAGAGCTTCCTTAAACTGACCCTTTGCAATAAGTGCAACATAGCCGTGGGCATTAACGCCGGCTGGACAAGCGACTCGGCAAGGGGATATTCCTTTTTTATTGATTACCGCTTTGTTAGGCACGGCATAAGGAGATTGAATATAAGTGGCACTGCGCAGGCTTAAGCCGACATCAAATTCGTTTTCAACCTTTACGGGACAAACCTTACTGCATTCGTCACAGCCGGTACATTTTGTTTCATCGACATAGCGCGCTTTTCTTTTTATTTTAGCTTTGAAGTTACCAACAAACCCGGTAACTTCTTCAACTTCACTGTAAGATAACAAGTCAATATTGGGGTGTTGCCCGACGCTGGTCATTTTGGGGGTGAGAATACAAGCGGAACAGTCTAACGTGGGGAATGTTTTATCAAACATCGCCATATGTCCGCCGATACTCGGCTCCTTCTCTACCAAATAAACCTTTTTACCGGCATCGGCAATTTCTAAGGCTGTTTGAATACCGGCGATACCGCCGCCGACAACCAAAACATTCGGATTTACCGAAACCTGTTTGCTTTGCAGAGGCTCATGATATTGAACACGGCTTACGGCAGCTTCAACCAATGCCTTCGCTTTTTCAGTCGCCATTTCTTTATCCGTATGCACCCAAGAACATTGCTCACGAATATTAGCCATCTGGAAATAGTATTGGTTAATCCCGGCATCTTGTACCGCCCGACGGAAAGTCGGTTCATGCATGCGAGGAGAACAAGCAGCTACCACTACCCTGTTCAATTTGTTTTCTTTAATATCGTTTTTAATAAGGTTTTGACCGGGGTCGGAACACATATATTTATAATTTCGTGCTACAACTACAGAACCTAACCCTTTGGCGTACTCGGTAACTTCTTTGGTGTTGACCGTAGCCGAAATATTGGTTCCGCAGTCGCATATGTATACACCAATCCTTACTTCTTCCATAATTTACGCTCTCCTTTACAGATATTTGGCCAGGATTTTATTCGGTTTGACGATATTTTTATTTAAGCCCAGTTTGTCTTCTTTTAACCCGAGCGCAAGACCGATAAGCTGTGTAACAAACAATACCGGCAAATTAAAATTAGTATTGAATTTGCTGTTTACTTTGGCTTGATAGGCATCGAGGTTCATTTGACAAAGAGGACAAGGGGTAATCATACACTCCGCCCCACTTTCGACGGCGTTTTTAAACAGATCGTACATCAGTTGGAGACAAAGATCCTGCTCCGATATAACAGCCGAACCGCCGCAACATTTACATTTGGAGGCGTAAGGGACAGCTATCGCTCCGACAGCCTCAACAATTTCATCCAACGCAATAGGATTTTCCGGATCGTCAAAACCAAAACGCGGTCGCACTTCCTGGCACCCGGAATAAGGAGCAACTTTTAATCCGCTTAGGGGTTTTACAACTTTGGCAGCTATTTTCTGCGTTGTCATATCGGACATTAAGACTTCAATCAATAACCTGACTTTAACAGAGCCGTTATATTCGAGACCGGCCGTCGCCAAGGCCTGATTGACCTTTGATTTTACCTCAGGCTTCATCATATGCACTCTGGCTTTGTTAAGGGTTACAAAACAAGAACTGCATGGGGTGACAAGGTCAAGTTTTGTTTTCTCGGCCAGCGCAAGATTACGAGCTGCGACGGCAATTGCTTCAAGTTCATCCAGCGAACCGTAAGGGGTTGAACCGCAACAGTTCCAATCTTCCAGTTCCTTTAACTCAATACCCAAGGCCTCCGCAATTGCTCGAGTTGAAATATCCAACCCAACCGCAGTAGCTTCCGATGAACAGCCGGGGAAATAAGTGTAGCTTTTCATTGGTCACCTCTAATTTCATTCAGTTTTTTGATAATTAGGTCAAGGTCTTTTTTACCTTTGATTTTCCTGGCCGAAAGCGGCATGCGTCCATGCGACAGAAGTTTTAGTGCCACCGAAGTCATTCCCAAAGCGGCAAAAGGATTGGTTGAGAGGTAATACCCCAACATCATTCGAAACTCGCTTACCCTGCCATTGCTTTTGATCGACTTCACAAAGTTGTCGTACACAACCGGTGTTGTTGTGCCTTTTGGCTTGTACCCATGCTTCACCGCCAGCGATTCGAGTGCATGGAACAAACTTGTCGGCTCCACATCTCTGGGACAACGTACGGTGCAGAAATAGCAAGAAAGACAACGCCACATTGAACTGCTGGAAAGGACTTCGTCGCGCATATCGGCTTTCACCATAGCTATTACTTCCGAAGGGGTATATTCCCAGATCTCCGCACTCGGACAAGATGCAGTACACGTGCCGCATTGCATGCACATATACACACCCTCGCCGCCGGGAACCTGGCTAACCTCGCTTGCAAAATCTTTAGCTAGAGTTTTTTCCATTAAGCTCCCCCTGTTACAAATTATTATTGATTATTTTTAAGAAACTCTTTATTAAATCAAATCTGTTATTTCACAGGACAACACAGCCAAAAAGCAGCGTCATGCTTCATAAATATCCATTAAGCGCAAATAGCGCAGGATATTATCAGAGGATATTACAACAATATCTTTTCAGTGTCAAATTTAATACAAGCCTTGTAGGTAAAATAAGTACACAAGATTACAATTCAGTTATTTATACTTCGAATAACTCCATCCGTTAAAAAATACTTTTTACTTTGATTAGCAAAACTATCGGCACCGTTTTTAATAAATTGAAGCTTTGTGTAAAATAAATTATAAAAACCTGTATAATACTTTATGGGTTAGAATTGAAGCAAAGAAAAACACCTGTTATAAAACTTCCTGTATACATATTATTGAAGGAGATGTTTACAAATGGCTGTTAGTGCAAAAGAAATCGAAGATTTTTATTATTTTATTGACAAAATTGCGGAATTCCACGGACACGTCTGCGTCGGTATCGCGATGGGTACCAAATCCGCCCTGGCAGCAATGCGCGTGCTGGGTTTTGACCCGTATGTCAAAAAGCACAAGGATTTGATTGTATATGTCGAAACCGACCGCTGTATGACCGATGCCGTACAAGGCGTTACCGGTTGCGGGCTTGGTAAAAGATCCCTTAAACATGTGGACTACGGCAAATTTGCCGCCACTTTCGTTAAGTTATCCACCGGTGAAGCCTATCGCGTAACAACCACCAAAGATTTTGATAAAAACCTTTCGGTAGATGAAGTTCTTAAAATAGTATCTGAAACCCCGGATGAAGAAATGTTAAAACTGGAAAGAGTAAAAGTAGATATCCCCGAAAATGACCTGCCCGGAGCCGCAAAAGCAAGGGCGGTATGTACCAAGTGCGGAGAAAGGGTAATGGACGGCCGGGCAGTATTTGAAGATGATAAACCTTATTGCAAGGCCTGCCTCTACGGGGCTTATTATAAAACGCAAGAATAAGATAATATATCAAACTGCCGGAAGGACACCAATAATACGATTTCAAAAACAAAAGGAGCCTTTTGTAAAATGGATTATATCCACATAAAGGATATTGATTGGGACGGTCTTTGGCAAAAACAAGCCGGACATGTCATCAAGACAAGCGATGAAGCCGCTGCATTTTGGGACCGAAGGGCTCACTATTATGAAAAGAATGTCGGTCGCAATACTTATGTAGACGAGCTTTTAAAAAGAATGGAAATTCCCGCAAGTTGTTCCGTCCTGGATGTCGGCGGCGGCAGCGGTCTTCTGGCCGTACCCATTGCACAAAAAGCAAGGCTTGTAACCGTGCTGGATATTTCCAACGGTATGCTCAGCCTTTTAAAAAACAAATTGGAAGAAGCAAAAATCTCAAATATAACCGTTATCAATAAAAATTGGTACGAGACAGATGTAAACTCGGAAATTGACCCCCACGATATAGTACTGGCCTCACGTTTTCTGCCGATGGGCGATAAACTTGAAGCTTCATTGGAAAATATGAATACCGTTGCACTCAAACGATGTTATGTAACATGGCGAGCCAACAGTTTTGACAAGGTTGAAGCGGAATCCGCGCGCCTGCTGGGCAAAGAATATAAACGTTACCCCGAATACCCGATTATCTTGAACTGCCTTTATAAAATGGGGATTAAGGCAGGGGTGGAAATTTTTAAATCCGAATCTGAAATGTGTTTTGATAATTTAGATGATGCCCTCAGACATTTTTCCAAAAACTCACCGATGTCTGATATAACCTCGACAGATTATAAAGATTTTGTAAGATCGCTCCTTGTCGAAAAAGACGGGAAATATTACCGATACTCTGCCACCGAATGGGCATTGATTTCATGGGAAGCCCGAAAAAGAGATGTTTAAATTAATAGATACTCACGCACATATTGATGAAGTCGAAGATATTGATAATGTTATTACTCAAGCCAAGAGCAATAACGTTGCAGCAATCGTTGCCCTTGGAATGTCTTTAACATCTAACCGAAGGGTTTTGGAGCTTGCCGCAAAATACCCTGCCTATGTATACCCTGCCATGGGGCTGTTCCCTTCCAATATTGCCGATGCGGATTTTGCGGAAAACATGCGCTTTATACAAGATAATATCGGTGAAACAATCGGTATCGGCGAAATCGGGTTGGATTACAGTAAAAGGGTTAAAGAAAAAGCCTCCAAAGAAACTCAAAAAAGTGTTTTTAAAGAACTTTTGGAACTTGCCAAGCAGCATCACAAACCGGCGCTAATCCATTCGAGATATTCATGGCGCGACTGCCTTGAACTAACACAGGCAATCGGAATTAAAAAAGCGATCTTTCATTGGTACACCGGACCGTTAGATATTTTAGAAAAGATTATTGATTGCGGGTACTTTATTTCCGCAAGCCCCGCCGCCGAATACTTTGAGGAACATCGAAAAGCGATTCAAGCCGCCCCGTTGGAGAATATCGTCTTGGAAACCGATACCCCGGTAACTTATCGTTACGGAACCGAATTCGCATACGAATCCCGCCCGTCCGATATATTAAGAACGCTGAATGCCGTATCCGAAATTAAAAATATCGATAAGAATATCGTTGCCGAAACTGTTTTTAAAAATACCCAGAAAATATTCGAAATTTCCGTTTAATACCCGCCCGCAACCCCTTTATTTTATTGACTTTGATTTAACTACATAGTATACTCTGGGCACTCGGATAGCGTGCCTATTCGGTCATTTCAACAAGGAGGATTTCAATGGAAACAAAATCGTTAAAAGCAATGGTTAAAGACATATTCGGCAGTGAAGCCGGCAAAAAAGAGTTTGCGGCAAACCCCGAAAGTGTAATGAGCAGATATAATTTAACCGGTCACGAAAAAACCGCTGTTTTGAACACTGCCTCCAGAGTCGGCTTGACGACTTCGACCTCCTCGGCATTAGCCTTTGATATCGAAGCTGCGATACTTTGGGTTTAACTTAAAAAATATTTTTGATTGAACCAACATGGACAGCGGGTTACAGAATGAGCTCCTCCGCAAAGAGATAATCGGCTTTATTTCTTTGCTGCCTGAGAGTTTTCGCGACTATGTCAGTGAGCCTTTAAAGGTAGACAGGCGTGGATTGTCAAATTCGGAGGAATCTGTGGCTCCATGGGTTCTGTTGCCCCTGATTGCCTGTGAATCCGTCGGCGGTAACGGAAAACAAGCAATACCGCTTTGCGCCGCGCTGCAGTTTTTTATTGCCGCCGGCGATGTTTTTGACGATGTCGAGGATGACGATTCCCCTTTAGCGCTTTCCGTAAAGTACGGTACCGCAATAACCAATAATATCGCAACAACTTTATTGGTGTTGGGAGAAAAAGCAATTGCAAGCCTTAAAATTAAAGGCGTTTCAGATTCTAAAACAATAAAAATCGCGGATACAGTTAACTCTTACTATTTAACCGCTTGTTTCGGTCAGCATAAAGATTTATCTTGTTCGGGGAAAATCGATATAACCGAAGAAGAATACCTTGAAATCTTAAGCCAAAAATCGGCATCTCAAATAGAATGCGCCTGCCATGCGGGGGTTCTGCTGGCAACCGAAAACACGGATTTACTTGACCCGTTAAAAGAATTCGGCTACAACTTGGGAATGATGGCACAAATAACAAATGACATCAGCGGAATTATTTACCAAAAAGATATTCTAAACAGGGAAATAACTTTCCCCGTCATATTTGCCTTATCTCAAGCCGAAAGCCCGATTCGTGATGAACTGAAGAAATATTACCAAAACCAAACGGATAATAAGCTTACCGCGGAGCAAGTTTCAAAAATACTTTTCGATACCGGTGCCATGCACTATTCATTAATTATCAAGGAATCCTATCGAACGCTGGCTGCAAATGCCGTTGAAAAAGCGGAAAAATACGGTGCCGATCCAAAAAGGTTACGGGAGTTTTTAAAATGAGCTCAAAGCAACACCAGACCGGTAAATCTGTTTTTTTAAACTTGTTAAAAAACAAGCGGACTTTGGCCGTTGTTGCTTTGAGCTTGGTTGCTATAATCATCGGCTTAGCGCTCTTTTTTGTTAGTATTAACAAGCCTTATATCGGGGTTTCTTTGCATATAACCGAAGACGGTTGGGTTGTTCAGGATTTGTATTCAAGCAGCCTTGCCGAAGAAGCGGGGATAAAAATAGGTGATAAACCGATTGAGATTAACGGACAACCGGCAGATGTTTTTTTACAGGCATTCGAAAAACAAAAACAATTTCTCGGAATCGGGCTAACCGATTTAGTTGTTGAAAACAGCGCAGGGCAAATAATCTCCGTAAGTGTCTATGACACGCCACCGCCGGTAAAATACATCTTGGAAAATATTCCCTTTCTGTTAATCTGCCTCGTCTTTTGGTTTGTAGGTTTTTATGTTTATATCAACAAACCCAAAAGCACAGTTTCCCTTCTCTTACTGCTAAGTTCGTTGGCATTCGGTTGGGCGGTAATCGGAAATGTAGCCGCAACGGCACAAATTACAGTTGCCATTCATATGGCTGTAATCGGAACCACCCTAGGCCCTTGGTTATTGTTCCACTTCCTTTTAGTTTTACCCGAAGAACGAAGCAAACTAAGGGATAATCATCGCCTTCTTTTAATTTATATTCCGGCGATTCTGACATTGATTCTGTATCCTTTTATCGGCTTTGCCAACAATGAACCGACAATCCTGTTCCGTTCAATAAGATCAATAGAACTGTTCGCCGCTTTTCTGGCGATTATAATTGTATCTATTTACAACTATACCAGCGCCGTTTCGCCGAGAACACGCCAACAAATGAAGTTATTGTTATACTCCTGTATTGTTGCCGTTCTCCCGTTTTTGTTATTAAGTTTACTGCCGTTGGTGTTTACCAATGAAATCTTAATCCCCATCGGCTACACCGTTATTTTCACTGCGGCGATACCGATCGGCATCGGCTATTCCATAACAACACGCAAACTTTTGGATATCAGCGTATTTATTAACCGCCATGTCGTATACGGGCTTATTTCAATTATTATCGCGCTTGTTTTTACCGGTTTTATCATCCCAATCCTGCTTTTTTTGCCAACGATGACAGTGGTTGAAGCCATTTTAATATCTTTGGTGTTGGGGTTTGTAGCCAGCGGGCTTTTCGGACCGCTAAAAATAACAATCACAGCAATAATAGATAAGTTTTTCTATAAAGATAAGTACGATTATTATAAAGTCCTCAGAGAATTAAGTTCATCCCTTAATGCAATCGCCGATATCAGTACCGGCTCTACGCTTATTATTAACGTCCTTGCCGAAAGAATTCGTCTTAACGGGGCTTGCCTGATTATTAAAAACAAAAGCGGAGAACACACTTTCGCCGCCTCAACCGGCGTGTTTAATAAAGAAAAACAACAAAAACAAATCTTGGAATTACTTTTAAACAAAACCGCTCATATTATGTTCCCCGATTCGGCTGTCATGGTAAATCCGGAGATTGCGTTTTTGGTTCCGCTGGTTGCCGACAAAGAAGAAATCGGTTATATCTGCTTATCCCCCAAAACTACCGAGCAGCGTTATACATCGGACGACCTGTTTTTAATCCAAGCGCTGGCGCCCGTTGCCGCGGTCTCTCTCAGAAGTTGGCTCTTAACGGCGGATTATATTGCCGAACAAAAGCAAACTCAGGCAAGGCTGTTACAGGAAGCGGAAACTTGGCAAACAACTTTCGATGCAATCCCGATGCCGATATCTTTACAAAGCAACGATTTCAAAATACTGCGCGTCAATAAAGCCTTTTCCGAGCTTTTCGCGATAGCCCCACAGGACGTTATCGGCAAGCATTGTTACGAAATTGTCCACGAAAGCAGTTTCCCGATTCCCAATTGCCCTCAAGCTAAAATGCTCAAAGATAGCCAAAAAACAACAATCGAAGTCTATCATAACGATTTTGACGAGTATTTTGAGGTAACCGTATCGCCGATTAAGGACGCCGACGGCGTAATCGACGGCGCAGTCCATATCATGAGAAATATTACGCAAGTCAAAAAGGCGGAAGAAGAAAAACGAATCCTGCAAGAAAAAGCGGAAATTTCGGGGCGGCTGGCTTTGGTCGGAGAAATGGCAGCCGGTATTGCCCACGAAATCAATAACCCGCTCACCGGCGTTATCGGATTTTCGGATATGCTGCTTGAAAAAGATATGCCGCCCGATATGAAAGAGCACGTCAAAATTATCGCTGAAAGCAGTCACAGGGTAGCCGATATTATTAAACGGCTGTTAACCTTTTCGCGCCAACACAAACCGATGAAAACAGTTGCCAATATTAACAGTTTAATTGATAACATATTACATATGCGCAGTTATGTCCTTAAAAGCGACAACATCAATGTCGTTACGGAGTACGACCAAACCCTGCCGCTGATTGAAATGGATCCCGGGCAAATACAGCAAGTCTTTTTAAATCTGATAATCAATGCCGAATATGCGGTTAAAAAAGCCGACAGACGCGGTGAGCTGGTCGTTAAAACCGCCAAATTGGACAATAAAGTACGCATATCGCTCCAGGATAACGGCACCGGCATTTCAGAAGAAACCAAAAAACGTCTGTTCCAGCCGTTTTTTACCACCAAGCCGGTCGGCGAAGGCACCGGTTTAGGTTTAAGCCTCTCTCATTCAATAATAACCGAACACGGCGGAACCCTCTCTGTTGAGAGCGAACCGGGAGAAGGGGCAACGTTTATAATCGAACTGCCGATTACCAACCATTATGCGCAAAATACATCTTCCGACCCGCCCCTGCCGGAAGACGACCCGCAAAATCCCATCAAAACATCAATACTGGTTGTTGACGACGAAATTACGGTCAGGCAGTTTATAAAATCATCTTTAAGTGATACCCAATATTCCGTAGATACCGCCGCCAACCCTGTCGATGCGCTGCAAATAATGCGAGAAAAAAACTACGATATAATTATTTTAGATATTCGAATGCCCAATATGAACGGCCAGGAATTATACAAAAAAATAATCGAGATCAAGCCTCAGATGTCGCAAAGGGTTATTTTTATTACCGGCGACTTATTTAATACCGATGTCAAAAACTTCCTCGAAATGCATAATTTACCGTCAATCAGCAAGCCTTTCGATAGGGAAACGCTGGAAGAAAAAATAAAAGATGTTTTAAGTTAAACGTATTAGCGTAAAGGTCCCAAATTTAACTTCAAACATGTTATAATTGGAACACCGGGCAGCCGATTTAGACGGAGCCGCCCCTAAATTTGAAAGCACTTTGAATTAAAAAACGCGGAGGGTCTTTTTATGAATAAGGGTAGATTCACTGAGAGGCTGTTTGCTTTACTGATAATTATCGCTTTGTTATTCCTGCCGGGCTGCAAACCGATAACATTAACGCTTACAACCACCGAACTGGCAACCACCACCTCTGTTAAAACAACTACCGCCGCCAATAGCACGGTAACCGTAACCGAAAAAGTAACCGTAACTCCGACCTTAACGGTTACCGAAACTTTAGATGTAATCTCGCCCACCACCACAACCACCCAAACCTATGACCCGTACAGTCATTACCATGGATATCTGTTGGAGGGATACCCCGAAGATATCTGGCCGCTCTACGGCAGTTTGGCAATCGTTAGCTGTGCGTTTATGATTCAATACCCTGTTTATAATAATATCGGCTACTACCAAAACAGATACAGCGTAATTTACGTAACCGATAAAAGCAAAGCGCAAATTGCCGAATATTACGGTTCCCTTTTAGATACCAAAGAGGAACATTCTTTTTTTGATGCCGTCGGCACCGTTAAGGGCTATTACGTAGATGCCTATTGGGATGATTTTATGGGTTACGGCGAGGTTTATCTAACCGTTAGTTTACCGGAGGGAAGCGGTTTAACAAGTAACCCCTTCCATACCGATTTCCCCGAAGTCATGCAAAACTATTACAACCCTAATGAATGGTGGGGAGAAGACCATGCCTGTATGAGTAACCCTCCCAACGGAACGCTTTGGTATATCAAGATGTTTTCTTTTAACGGGACCAACCAGGAGGCGCTGGCATACTACCGTGCGCTTTACGGCGATGCCGAAAGCTATAAAGAAACCGTAACCGAAAACTATTACGGGGAAGAAACGACAATCAGCGGCTATATCGGTGAGGTTCGATTTGCGATTACCGTCGGCTGGGGAGCGGCGGGTTTAATCAATATTTTCTGTGAGATACCGCAAAAATAAAAAAATTTAACCACCCAAAATGCGGAGGATTTTTATGAACAAGAGTAGTCTTTTTGGAAAATTGTTAATTTTAGCGTTAATTATGGCGCTATCGATATTACCGGGATGCAGCGATTCAAATGTAACAACCGTTACACAGGCAACAACCGAATGGGTAACGGTAACCTCTACCAAAACGGTTTCCGATGCGACAACAGTAACCGTTGTTTCAACCGTAACGGCTGATCCGGTCACAACCGTTGTTACAATCACAGGTGCCGATAGCACAAGCACAACCAAAACGACCTCAACAACCGTAACCAACGATAATCCTTACGCAAATTACCATGGGTATCTCTTGGATGGCTATCCTGAAGGTGTTGTACCCCTTTTCGGAAGCTTGGCAATCGAGCATTGCACCCTTAAAGTACAATCCCCGATGTACACTTACACCCCTTACTACGAAACCTTCTATGCCGTAAGCTACCTCACCAACAAAAGCAAAACGGATGTCATCGGATATTACGAATCGCTTTTGGAAACACAAGATGAAGACGCTTATTTTGATCTTTACGGCACCTTAAGCGGCCATTTGGTAACAGTTAATTACAGAGATGAGTACGGCGCACAAATGGTTTATTTAACTGTCACCCTCCCCCAAGGAACCGGTTTAAAATCCAACCCCTACCATGCCGATTTTCCGGAATTTTTACAGGATTACTTCCGTTATGATATATGGTGGGAAGAAGAATATCTTTGCACAAGCAATTACGGCGGAACGATTATTGCCTCCAAGTTATTCTCCTACGACGGTATGCATAAGGATGCCGTAGAATATTACCGCGCCCTTTACAGCGGTGTTCAGGGTTATGAGGAGAAAGTCGTCGATGATTTCTATGGAATAAGTACCGAAATAAGCGGTATTATCGATGATGTGCGATTTGTGATAACTGTTGATGTTTGGGGCATAGATTATACTAACGAATACAATTTTATAAGCGTTTGGTATGAAAAACCGCAAAGTTAAGGGTTAATAGCGGGATATTCCACCAAATTTACGATTTAAGTATCAAATAATACTTTTAGGTATTGCAATTTATGTAATGCAGTGCTAGAATTTGTGTGACCGTGCTTGTAATCGGTGTATGGTTATGGATAGTGTCCTTGAAGACAAATATTATCCGGTACTCCGTCTTAACACTTTGGACAGTTTAATGCCTGAAGCGATAGAGACTTTTGTTTTTCTACCCATCAGAAGTTATCACCCGTTTTTAAGCAAACCGATGTTTCCAAAAAAATAACAGAGGGGTTTTCTCTGTTTTAATTTAAAAAGAAATTAAATAGGTGCATTATTTTGACACTATCTGTCAAAGATGTGTGTTATAATCTTGGCGATAAGAAACTTTTATAAGGAGTGAGGCAATGCTAAAAAGGAAGATTATTAATTCCCTGCTTGCGCTCGTATTGCTGTTTAGCCTCGGAGCTGTTGCAGCGTTACCGGTAATAGCAGATGGAGGCGGAGGCGGAGAGCCTGCCGGGAATGTATTAAATGTGTCGAATTGGACAGCACCAACCAGTGTTACCGGCACTGCAACCCCAACCGGCCGCCAGGCAACGATTAAAGTCGGTAGCACATACCATATGTGGTATTCTGCTGACGAAGCCACGCTTTATTACACCTCGTCAACAAACCCTGCGACAGACTTTGCCGCAAGTGCATCGTGTAGCTTCACCGGAGGCGACCCTGCAAATGTCGGCAGTGTTACCGTCTTTAAAGAAGGTGCCACTTTCTACATGATTACCTACGGTGCAAATGAGAAAAAATTCGCCATTTATACTTCACCCGATGGAATAGCTTGGACTTTTAAAAGAGTAGTCCTAGCTGGCGAGGGTTCATTTGACAAAATTGATGGCCCCTTCCTTATGAAGGATGGAAATGTTTATCGTCTTTATTTCCAAGCTAGAGAAACAAGCTCAGTTAAATATTCTATATATTCTGCCAGTTACAATGGCTCCAGCTTATCAGATGAAGGTATTTTTGAGAGCCCCATAAAAATTTTACAATGTGGAGAATTAGGTAAGTGGGGACAGACCTTAATGCATCCGGCTGTTGTTAAAGACGGCGATATGTATTACATGTGGTTCAGTTCACATGATGGTAAGAGTTCTCAGCAACAAATCGGCTTTGCGTCCTCGGAAGACGGCACAACTTGGGTCAATAGCCCCGGCAATCCAATTATTCTTCAAGTAACCCCTCACTACGGATTTGCCGAACCATCCGTTATTAAAGACGGCGATATTTGGCGTATATGGTATACATCAAAAGATGCATCATCGGTAAAATACATGGAAGCTGCCGGACCCTTTGAATTTTCTTCTATCCAAGCAGCCATCAATGCCGCTGAAGACGGCGATACTATTCAGGTGGCAGCGGGTACGTATAACTTAACTGAACCCATCGTCGTTAATAAAAAGGTAACCCTTACCGGAAATACAACGGCTCCGGAAACAGTTGTCCTTAATGCCCCGACAGACGGCGATGACCGTGAAGTATTCCAAGTATTATCCGACGATGTTACCATCCAAGGGTTCACTATCCAAGGCTCAAAAGATATCCAAAAAGGTGGTTCTTGGAACTCTAACCCCGGTATCGCTGTCGGCGGCGATAAGCTGATGCTTGTTAATAAACCTACCGGCGCCACCGAATATACTTTCAATTACTGGGGCTTTGCCGTTAAAAATATAAATATCCTTAATAACATAATTACGAATAACAGTTACGGCATTTTCCTTTTCCATTCACAGAATGTCGTTATTGAAGGAAATAAAATTTATAACAACACCCGTGATGCCAATACATGGTCCGGAAAAGGTATTGCAATATACACCAGTAAAGACATGGCAGACCCAAGTAAAGTTAGCAGCGGAACTGTATTACCGCACACTAACAACATTACAATCAACGACAACGAAATCTATGGAAATAAGCTTTACGGAATTGAACTCAACCACTCAGAGGCATACCATGGCGGTACGGGCGGACCGTTTGATGTTAACGTAAAAATAACCAACAACACAATACACGATAACAGCGGACCGTTGGACGCATTGGGTGGAGCGCTTGACTATTCTCGAGGTATTTCAGCTAACGGAAATGAAACTAATGTTACGGTAACAGGCAATGTCATCTATGGCCATACCGCGAGTGCCGGTGCCAGATTTAGTCCTACCAATGCCGGAATACGGTTGAATAACAGCCATGGCTGGACAATTCAAGATAATGAGATTTACGGTAATATGCGTGGCATATATGCGTACGGAACTTCTACAAATATAACCATAAATGCAGGCTTGCTTGGTCCTAACCTTATTTACGATAACGCCCAAGGCATTTGCGTGTCAGATGGCACCGTCGGAACGGTCAACGGAAATAATATCTACGATAACGATGTGAACACATGGACTTCTGACGGTATTAATCCTGCCGGTGTTATTAACGGCGGTAGTAATGAACTTGACGCCACCAATAACTGGTGGGGGGATGCCAGCGGACCGAAAGCAACATCCAACCCCGATGGTGCAGGCAACGCAGTTTCCGATAATGTCAATTTTGACCCTTGGTTAGGTGCTATTCCGGTAGATGATCCGTTTAGCGGCGATTTAGACCTTACCGGCGCTTTAAGCTATTCAGTAAATGGTGACGGCGAAGTTCTGGAAACGGTAGCAGCAACTACCGATGATGAGAAGTTCAGCATTACAATCCCTGCAGGAACCACCGCAAAAGACGAAGATGGTAATCCTTTAGCCGGGTTTACAGTCAACACAACCGAACCCGAAGAATTTGTAGGCAATCCGCCCGCAAACGCAAATTCTATCGGCACTATTTACGAGTGGGGTCCTGCAGGCGCAACATTTGACCCCTTCATCATATTCGAATTTAAATATGAATACCAATTGGGGATGGACGAAGATAATCTGGTTGTAATGTATTATGACGGCAGTGAATGGGTAGCACTTGAGAATTGTGAAGTTGACAAAATAAATAAGATTGTAACAGCTTATGTTACTCACTTTACCCCATTCTCACTGTTCTTATCCGGAACAGTTACAACCGGAACTACTACTACTACTACCGGAACTACTACTACCGGGACGACTACCGCTACAACTTCTACTGTTACTTCAACGGCTACAAGTACATCAACAACCACAAGCACGTCAACCCAAACAGCCTCGGGCGGTACGACAACTTATACAACTACAATTGTCCAAACCCTAATAGTTCCGCAAACAGTGGTACAAACCGTTACTGAGCCGACAACGGTAACACAACCCGGTAAAACAGTTACCCAAACCGAAACCAAAATTTCGGAAATAACGACTACTAAACAGCAAACATTACCGGCATCAATATCGACAACTACCGCCACGCAAACCGTGGTTCAAACGGATGAAGTCATAAACTGGCCGATGGTCGCTATAATCGGCATGATTTCCCTGCTAATCGGCGCGCTGGTAGTGGTAATCTTTACAAGACGCGTCTAACACAAAATAATAATCGAAACGGTATTATCCGAAACGATACGGGCCTCGCAGCTAAACCCTGCGGGGCTCGTTTTTATCCCGCAAAGGTTTTAGCCCCTGCCTGTTAACCTACACATCAAAACCTTTTTGACGAGGTAACTGCCAAACAGTATAATAAACCTCGGTATAAATACCTGCCGGCTGTTTGCAAAATGTTAACAGTCGGTTATTATGTAAACTTACTGCGGTAGGTTTAGCACCCCAAGGAGAGGTGTCCGAGTGGTTCATGGTGCCGCTCTCGAAAAGCGGTCTTCGCGCAAGTGAAGCGTGGGTTCGAATCCCACCCTCTCCGCCACTAATTCCCCCGATAATTTTCCGCGCCGCAAGGAAAGATAAGTGCAAATAACGGATAAACTGAGAGCCGAACTTCTTAAAAATGCCGATGAGGCAGTGCGTCTTAGCGGCAAACGTTTCTTTAAAGAAGAAGTTAGACTGCACGGCGTTAAAACACCGCTTGCTCAGAAGATCGGCAAGACTTTCTTTAATGATTTCAAACAAGAAAAGAGTAAAGCGGAAATCTTTGCCCTGTGCGAAAAGCTATGGCAATCGGGCTATCTGGAAGAACAAATTATTGCTTGCGATTGGGCTTACGGGTTGCGTGAAAAGTACGAACCGGCGGATTGGGAAATCTTTGCCGGGTGGATTAACAATTACGTTTCAAACTGGGCATCCTGCGACACGCTCTGTAATCACAGTGTGGGGCATTTTACGGAAACCTACCCCATTTATGTGTCCGGGCTCAAAACGCTTGCCAAATCCGCAAACAGATGGGCTAAACGCGCCTCGGCGGTGTCGCTTGTAATACCGGCGCGCAAAGGGCTCTTTTTAGACGATATCTTTGAAATTGCGACTATCCTTCTCCAAGATCCGGACGATTTGGTGCAAAAAGGCTACGGGTGGATGTTAAAGGCAGCCGCTGAGGCGCACCAGCAAGCGGTTTTCGATTTTGTTATTGCCAATAAAGAAAACATGCCGCGAACGGCTCTGCGCTATGCGATTGAGAAAATGCCGCCGGAACTAAAAGCCGCCGCAATGCAAAAGTAGCCAAACCTGCGCTGGAATTAAAAGATAAAATATACTACAATATACCGAATTGTTTAATTAATGCGGCCGATTTGGAGAGGTGCTGGAGTGGCCGAACAGGCACGCCTGGAAAGCGTGTGTCGGGGCAACCTGACCGTGGGTTCGAATCCCACCCTCTCCGCCATTTTTTTGGTTGTTTAAAGTGTTTTGTTGTCAATTTGTGCCCTGCCTCGGTGTTATTTTCCCAGCGCATCCGATTTAACACAAATATTTTCTTTTGGGCTTTTATTATTGTTTAAGCAAGCCGATGGCTTGCAGGGCGACGCTGTCATTGTGGTATAATAACAGCGCTTTATTTAAACTATGTGATAAGGAGAGTTGCACTATGCCTGAGGCAATCATTTGGTTTAAGGACATTTCCAAAGAAGACGTCCCGATAGCCGGCGGAAAAGGGGCTAATTTAGGGGAAATGACAAAAGCCAACATACCGGTTCCTCCCGGTTTCGTTGTTTCCGTAAGCGCCTACTTTGAATTTCTGGAAAATTCCGGAATCGTTGAAGATATCCAACCGCTTCTTAAATCCCTGGACATCGAAGATACCAAACAACTACAACGCGTTGCCAAGATAATCAAAAAAATGGTCTTGGATTGCCCGATAATGCCCGAATTGGCCGACGAAATTAAAGCGGCCTATAAACAATTGGGCGGCGGGCTGGTAGCTGTTCGCTCTTCGGCAACCGCCGAAGACCTCCCCGAAGCCTCGTTTGCCGGACAGCAAAGCACTTATCTTAATATCGAGGGCGCCGATGAGGTTGTCGATGCGGTGCTTAAGTGCTGGGCATCCCTTTTTGAACCGCGCGCTATTTATTACAGGGTTCAGCAAGGCTTTGACCACTTTAAGGTTGGCATCGCCGTACCCGTCCAGAGAATGATTGCATCCGTTACCTCAGGGGTTATGTTTACCGTTGAACCGGTAACCAGCAACACCAGAGAAATTGTAATTGAAGCGATTTACGGCTTGGGAGAGGGGTTAGTTTCGGGAGAAGTAACCCCCGACTTGTATATTGTCGATAAAGAAAAACTTTCTATTTTATCGAAAAGAATCAGCAAGCAGAAGAGCCAGCTTGCCAGAAATCCGGTTGCGGACGGTAAAGATATTAACACTTGGCAGCTGATTGATAAAGACTTACAAGGCAAGATTAAACTCTCGGACGCCGAAATTTTAGAGCTTGCCCAAATCGGTAAGCAGATTGAAGAACATTACAACTTCCCGCAGGACATTGAATGGGCCAAAGAAAACGGGAAGTATTATATTTTACAAACAAGGCCGGTAACCACAATTAAGGAATCGGTAGAGGAAGAACCCGAAATTAACGCCCCCGTACTGTTAAGCGGCGTTGCCGCCAGCCCGGGTCTTGCTTCGGGGCCGGTTAAGATTATCTATGAGCCCTCTCAGTTAGACAGGGTTCATCAGGGAGATATTCTTGTGACCGAGATGACCACCCCCGACTTTGTTCCGGCAATGAAAAAGGCGGCGGCAATTGTTACCGACCGCGGCGGAAGAACCGCGCATGCCGCTATCGTCAGCCGCGAACTCGGAATTCCTTGTGTTGTCGGTACCGATCTTGCAACATCAACCCTAATCGATAAAAAGATTATTACCGTTGACGGTTCAAAAGGTAAGGTTTACAGCGGTAAAATCGCCCGCAGTATAACCACTACTAAAATGTCGAATATCCTAAGGGAATCCTTAATTACCAAAACCAAGGTTTATGTCAATTTAGCCCAACCTGAACTCGCTGATATGATTTCCGTACGTAATGTTGACGGTGTCGGCCTGTTAAGGGCGGAGTTTATTATTGCCCAAATCGGTGAACACCCCAAATACATGTTAAAACAGAACAGGGGCAACGAATTTGTTGATAAGCTTTATAACGGCCTGCTTTCTTTTGCCAAGCCGTTTTATCCGCGCCCGGTAATTTACCGAACCACCGACTTTAAAACCAACGAATACCGGGACCTTATCGGCGGACGCGATTTTGAGGAAACGGAAGAAAACCCGATGATCGGTTATCGCGGAGCCTCCAGATACGTTACCGATATTGATTCGTTCCAACTCGAAATTGAAGCAATTAAGCGTGTCAGAAGAGATTATAAGAACCTGCACGTAATGATTCCTTTTGTAAGAACGGTCGACGAACTGAAAAGAACCAAAGCTATCTTGGAAGAAAACGGGCTTGTTCGCAGTGAAGATTTCAAGCTCTGGATGATGGTGGAGGTCCCCTCCAATATCTTCTTAATTGAGAAATTTTTAAGTGTCGGGATTGACGGTATTTCAATCGGCAGTAACGACCTAACCCAGCTGACTCTCGGTATTGACAGAGACAGCGCAAAACTGGCACCGACTTTTGACGAACGTAATGAGGCCGTTCTTGTTGCGCTTGAGAGGGCCGTTACCGTTGCTAAAAGCATGGGGGTTACCGCATCGATTTGCGGACAGGCTCCTTCGGTATATCCCGAACTGACCGAGAAACTGGTTTCTTGGGGAATCACTTCCGTTTCGGTCAGCCCCGATATGATTGGCACCACCCGCCAGATAATTGCCAAGGCGGAAGCCAAACTTAATCATAGATGATCCAAAATTTTAATATTCGACAAAGAATTGAAGAGCGTGAGCTGCAACTGTCAAAGTTTGCAGCTCGAAGCGCCTTATCTCGCGGCAGGGAAAGATACGAAGAACCATGCCCCTTGCGAACAGCATTCCAACGCGACCGCGACCGAATTATCCATTGTAAATCGTTCCGGCGCCTAAAACACAAAACTCAGGTCTTTATTGCCCCGCTTGGTGACCATTATGTTACCAGGCTAACGCATACCCTTGAGGTTTCCCAACTGGCAAGAACAATTGCCCGCGCCCTAAACTTAAACGAAGACCTCACCGAAGCCATTAGCCTCGGGCATGACTTGGGGCACACCCCTTTCGGGCATGTCGGGGAGGATGTGCTAAACGAACTCTATGATGAGGGGTTTAAGCATAACCAACAGAGTTTACGGGTGGTGGAGATTGTTGAGAACGATGGGAGGGGTTTAAACCTGACATGGGAAGTAAGGGACGGGATATTAAACCATTCCAAGCCGGGAGATACGATGTACGGGGAGAATTGGGGAAAAGTCGGAACGCTTGAGGGCGAAATCTGCAAAATATCCGACTTAATCGCCTATGTTAACCACGATATCGGGGATTCAATCAGAGCCGGAATAATAACCGAAAACGACCTCCCCTCTTCCACGCTGAAACTTTTGGGGGAATCCCACGGGGAGCGCATTGATACAATGGTAAGCGATATTGTCGAAAGCTCGTGGGCAGCCAACGGTAACTGCGAGACCTCGGAAAGACCTTCCATTAAAATGAGCAAGGAAATTCTGGGAGCCACCAACGAACTGCGGCAATTTCTTTTTGAAAAGGTTTACCGCGTTCAATCCAAAGAAAAGGAATCCTTAGCGGCCAGAAAAATTGTTAGTAAACTCTACAAATATTTTTTAAATCATATCGATGAACTGCCGCAAGAATACAGGCAGCTGAGCGACAAAACCGAAAGATGCGTGGTTGATTATATTGCCGGTATGACAGACCAGTATGCAATCAACCTTGCCAAACAGATTCCTTTCTAGATTTCGGCAGCTAATTATTGCGGCACGCCCCCGGTTTTTATTGCAACCCAATTGGAACAACACCATCAAGAATATAACGGAATTATGTAGTATAATTATTAAGAACTATGAACATTATTGAAGAAGTAAAACAAAGAATCGATATTGCGGAAGTTGTCGGGCAATCTACCAAGTTAACCAAAGCCGGTAAGAACCTTAAGGGCTTGTGCCCTTTCCACAGCGAAAAGCACGGCTCCTTTTTTATTTACCCCGACGACCAAAGGTGGCACTGTTTCGGCGCCTGTAACGAAGGCGGAGATGTTTTCTCTTTTGTTATGAAACAGCAGAATATCACCTTTGGCGAGGCTTTGCGTTTACTTGCCGAAAAAGCCGGCATTGAGGTACCGTCAACAAGCGGGCAAAAAGAAGACAAAGAAAAATACGATAAACTTTACCAAATTAACCAAGCCGCCGCACAATATTATCACAATGTAATTGTAAATTCGGAATACGGCGATAAAGCCAAAGCCTATGCCACAAAAAGGGGCTTAAATGAAAAAACAATCTCCGATTTTCAATTGGGATACAGTTTAAACAGCCGCGATGCACTCAAAGCTTATTTGCTTAACAAAGGTTTTAGCGAAAATGAGCTTTTGGAAGCCGGGGTAATCACAAAAACCGAGGGCAAACAATCGCATGATGTTTTTAGCAACCGCTTTATGTTCCCTATCTTCGATATAAAAGGAAGGTGCTGTGGATTTGGCGGAAGGGCCTTTGAAGATAATCAGGCTAAATATATTAACTCCCCGCAATCGGCTATTTTTGATAAAAGCGGCACCCTCTACGGGGCTAACTTAGCCTCACAATCAATCCGCCGGAATGATTTGGCAGTCCTTGTTGAGGGCTATATGGATGTTATTATCGCCCATCAATACGGTTTTGCGAATGTTATTGCTTCGATGGGCACCGCTGTTACCGAAAAGCAGATTAGCATCTTAAAAAAAATGACCAAAAATCTGGTGTTGGCACTCGATTCCGATGCCGCCGGTGAAGAGGCTATACTGCGTTCCGTCGAATACGAAAACTTAATTGAAAACGAAATTAAAGTGGCGCTTATCCCCGCCGGAAGCGATCCTGATGATGTGATACGCAAGGACGCCTCCGAGTGGCAGAAGATTGTAGAGAATGCGATTCCCTTAATGGATTATACCTTTGATACGGTTACGGCAAAGCTGGATTTAACTACAGCCAAGGATAAAACGATTGCAGCCGAAAAACTTTTGCCGGTAATTGCGCAAATGGCGGATAAGGTGCGTAAAGCTCACTACATGCAAAAGTTATCGCGCCTTATCGGGGTAAGCCTGCGCGAACTTGAATCAATGGTTAAAAAGCCCGATTATAAATTCGGTATCAAAAAAGAGGCTTCCCCAACCCCAACGGGAACGCCCCGTAAATTTTCCCAGCCTCTTGAGGAATATTGCTTGACCTTACTGCTGCAATTTCCTAAACTTAATTCTTTCAAAACAAAAATTAAGGCGGAATACTTTGAAAACAGCGAAAATCGAGAGGTGTTTTTAGCACTTACGAAAACAGAAGATTTAGATTCCGTTAGGGATAATCTTGACTATGCGATTCGGGATTATTTGGATGAGCTGTTAACCAAGGAAGTGCATCCCGATAAAATTGAACAAAAGATGTCTGTTTGCATACTCAGGCTACGTGAAAAGTTCTTGCGCAAACTTGAAACAGAGCGAGAAGTGATTTTAGCCGCCGAGGCGGCATCCAAAGGCAGTATAGCCGAGCTTAACAAGTTGGCGGAACACGGGATTGACGTAAGCGTTGAGCTAAAAGAAATTTTTTCCAAAAAATCGGCCGGTGGGTTTTACAGAGGAGATATTGATGAAACAAGAAAACGATAAGAAGACTAAGAAAACAACAACAAAAAAGAAATCGGAGACTCAACTTGAAGAAGGTTTAGCCGAAAAAGAGAAAGAAGAGTCGATTAATGATGGGGGCGCCGAAGAAGATTTTGCAATCGACGATATGCCCGAAGACGAATTTAACCCCGAAAAGGAAGAACTTGAGGAGGAACCGGCAAGCGAGCAGGATATTAAGCTGACGTTACTCGGACCGGGTGAAGAACCGGGAATAGTTGACGATCCGGTTCGCATGTACTTGCACGAAATCGGCCGCGTTTTATTACTGACCGCGGAAGAAGAGAAAGTCCTTGCCAAAAAAATGGAGGCCGGCAGACGTATCCGTGAAATTAAAGAAAACTACATTGAACAAAACGGACGAACGCCTACGGCTACGGAAATTTTGTTGCGGATGCTCGAAGATCTTTCAAACCAGATAGATATATTGCATCTTTTACAAGAGGAACTGGCTGTTCCTCTAACCGAAAACTTTAAAGAGAGCATTGCCGATACTGCGGTTATTAATAGCGTTGCCAATGAAATCGACCAGAGACTGCCGCAAAATATTGCCCAAAAAACAGAGCAGCCGGTACCGGATATCGAACAGGCAATCATAAACCTTTATTTAAACATAACCTTGCTTCCGAAGGATCTTTTGGCTGCAATTGACGATAATGTCCAACTGGCGGACGTCAAACACCTGGTAACGGACCAAGCTTTTATTGATTCCGTTACGGTTTTCGACGACAAGTTTCAATCTCATATCGATAAAATCCTTAAGGACTCGGACAAATCTGAAAAACATTTAATCGAAGCCAACTTAAGGCTGGTTGTCAGTGTCGCCAAAAAGCATATCGGGCGCGGCATGCCGCTTTTGGATTTGTTGCAGGAAGGGAATATGGGTTTGATTCGTGCAGTGGAAAAATTCGATTACCACCGCGGGTACAAATTCAGCACATATGCCACTTGGTGGATTAGACAAGCGATTACGCGTGCCATCGCCGACCAAGCACGCACAATCAGAATCCCCGTGCATATGGTAGAAACAATTAACAAGCTTTTAAGTGTTACCAGAAACCTTTCTCAAGAACTGGGACGCGAACCGACGCCTAAGGAAATTGGAGATGAGTTGGAGATTTCGACGGATAAGGTAAGAGAAATTATTAAAGTTTCACAGCTGCCGATATCCCTTGAGGCGCCCATCGGCGAAGAAGAAGACAGCCACCTCGGCGATTTTATCGAGGATCAAAATGCGCTGCCGCCTCCCGATGCCGCCTCCCGCCAGCTTTTAAAAGAGCAAATCGAAGATGTGCTGGATAGCCTAACACCGAGGGAAAGACGTGTATTGCAGTTAAGATTCGGCTTGGAAGACGGCCGCAGCCGTACGCTTGAAGAAGTCGGGCGCGAGTTTAATGTTACCCGCGAACGTATCCGCCAAATTGAAGCAAAAGCCTTGCGCAAACTGCGCCACCCCTCTCGCAGCCGCAGGCTCAAAGATTATTTGGAATAATCGATACATTATAAAACATTTAAAAATCCGCTCGCCATTGCCGATTAAAGGCTTTCGAGCGGATTTTTATATTTGTTATCAAAAACTGCC
Organism: Dehalococcoidales bacterium; assembly: GCA_041656115.1. NCBI lineage: Bacteria > Bacillati > Chloroflexota > Dehalococcoidia > Dehalococcoidales > Dehalococcoidales bacterium. Next base: position 160,669 of record JBBAED010000002.1, read on the forward strand.
TTTACGAGTCCCAACATGCCGGATTAGAATTAAGCAGACACTCGGAGAAATCCAACCAGACCATTCGGGAATAGTTCGTTTGATAACAGAGAGACTGTATCAATGAGCCGAATGAATTTAATAGTTTCCTTCAAAAAGTCCGCTATGTTATGAACCCTTACAAAAAAGTACTTTCTTCTCCAACTATGCTAAAATAACCTCAAATGATACCTGTCAGATTAAAGATTCGCAATTTTATGCCCTACCGCGGGGATATGCCTTCGTTTTCTTTTGAAGGTATCCAAACCGCTTGTATATCCGGAGATAACGGGCATGGTAAATCCGCCATTATTGATGCCTTAACATGGGCATTGTGGGGGGAATCACGCGCTAAAAATATCGATGATGTAATCCACATCAAGGAATCGGAAGCAACCATTGAATTTGATTTTATGGCTGAAGGGCAGCTTTACCGCGTAATCAGAAAACGTGCCCGCCCCAAGAAAGCCACCGCCGCCGGACAAAGCAGCCTCGATTTAATGATCTTTGATAACGGTGAATTTAAGATTATTTCCGCAGATAAAATCAACGAAACTCAGGCGAAAATCACAAATGAAATACTGCGGATGGATTATGATACATTTATTAACAGCGCTTTTTTAAGACAGGGCAACGCCGACCAATTCACGCGCCAGCAACCGGCAAAACGCAAAGAAGTCCTCTCCAATATCCTCGGGTTGGATATCTACGATAAGTTAGAAAGCAAGGCGCGCGAAATGGCTCGCAAGCAGCACGTGGATATCAAAACAACAGAAAAATTAATCCAAGATATTGATTCCGAGCTTGCCGATCAAAATGAACTGAAAAGCAACCTTGAACGGGCCGAAACGGAATTGCTGCAAGCGGAAAAAGCGGTTAAAGAGAAGCAAACGGAACTTGATAACGTTAAACAAAAAAGGCAGGCTTTAGAAAGCAAAAAACCGCAGTTACACCAACTTGAAGAGCATATTTCATCCATTAACAAGCAGCTTGACCTGCGCATCAAAGAAAAAGAGCAGCACGAAAAACAAATCAGCGGATACGAAAGCCTGATTGTTGAACGCAATAAGATTGAAAAAGGGTATGAAAATTTTAAACAGGTAAAGGCGTTATGTGACGAGTTTAATATTAAACTGCAGGAGCTCAACAGCCTCAAAGACAGCCAAAGGCGGTTCGAACGTTCGGTTGAGAGCGCCCTATCCGAATTGAACGCTAAAAAAGCGGAGCTTCAAAAAATAATCGAGCGACTTACCGATAAAGCACAAAAACTCGAGCAATACAAATCGGAAATGGCAAAAATCGAAGAAGCCATCCCGCGACTGGAAAAAAAGGAAAAGGATTTTGAGGATAACAAACAAAAACGACAGGCTTTGCAATCCGCAGTTGCGCAATTAAAGGACAACCAAGAGAAATTAAAGCTGGAAATTGACGGAATCAACGATAAGCTTAACCTTTTATGTAAAGAGGGTGAAAATGTATGCCCGCTCTGCGAAACAGCACTCGGTAAAGAAGGCTTGGATATTATACGCGCAAAATTCGGCAGTGACCTTGAAGCAAAAAATGAGCTCATAAAACAAAAAGGCTCTGAAATAACCGCGCTGTTAGCCGAAGCTCAAAATATCGAAAAAGAGTTATCGGAAAAAGAGCGAGAATTAAAAAGTAACCGCGAATGGCTGCAAAACCGTGTCGGTAGCCTCAAACAATCAATTGATGATGCAACGGAAGCGGCAAACGAACTGGTTGAGCAAAAGGAAATGCTTGCCGATATCGAACATAAATTAGAAACAAAAGATTATTCGGTAAGCGAACAGCAGGAATTAAAGGCTATTAACGCCAATATAGCATCGCTTGATTACGATTCCGAAAAACATAAATCATCGCAAAAAGAGCTTGCGGAGCTTGGGGAATTTGAAACCAAAAAGCGACAATTGGAAGAAGCAACGCGTTACTTGGCAACCGAAAAAGAAGATTTGGCAAAAACAATCGTCGCTTTAAACGACCTCCAAAAACAACTTGAAATTGATAACAATAAAAAAGACTTGATTGAAAAGGAACTGGAAGCTCTCTCGCAACTGGAAAGCGAATCGGAGCAAGCGGAAGAGATTTTTAGGAAGGTGTCTGCGGCCCAAAAAGAAGCCCAAGAAACAACCGTCAGGCTCAAAGCCCGTTTACAACACCTCCAAGACCAAGAGAAAAAGAAAAAAGAAAAAGAAAAGCAGTTAAAACTTCTTACTAATGAGATATCCATCTACGACCAACTGGCGCTGGCATTCGGCAAAAAGGGAATTCAGATGATGCTAATCGAATCATCTTTACCGGATGTTGAAAACGAAGCCAACGATTTACTGGGACGGATGACCGATAACCGCATGCACGTAAGATTTGAATCACAAAAACCCACCAAAAAGGGCGATGTCCAGGAAACGTTGGAGATTATTATTTCCGACGAGCTCGGATCAAGGCCTTATGAAACCTACAGCGGGGGTGAGGCCTTCCGTATTGACCTGGCTATCCGCATCGCCCTATCCAAACTGCTGGCAAAAAGAGCCGGAGCGCCGCTCCCTACTTTGATTATAGACGAGGGTTTCGGCTCGTTGGACAGTACCGGAATCGATAAAATAAAAGAGGCAATCAATTCAATTAAAAACGACTTCGAAAAAATAATTGTTATTACTCATATCGAAGAACTGAAAGACGCCTTCCCCAGCCGCATTAACGTTAGAAAAACGCCCGACGGGTCGGTAATAGAACTGAACTAGAACTCACAATTGCCTGATATGTTTTTCACCGAAAGATAATTTGCAAAAATGTTGATACCATTGGGATTAATATCCAAGGCATAGTGAAAATATTTCAAGGCTTCTTCATATTTTCCTAGCGAAGCGAAAGCTTCACCTAAGCAATTAAGATTTTCCCATGTTTCACAACCGTATAAGATAGCTATACTACAATCCAATACTGCGTCATTAAAATTACATAGTGCATACTGGATAAGCCCTCTGTTTGAATAATAGACAGCTTTAGACGACCCGTCGTTATCCTGACTTAATTCAATAGCTTTATCAATATCCATCAACGCTTTCTCAAGCATATCTATAGACCAATAAGATAAAGCCCTGTTGTTATATGCACAAGATAACTGAGCGTTAAGTTCGATTGCCATATTAAAATCAGCAATAGATTTTTCGTATTCCTGAATACTTCCATAAGCAATTCCTCGCAAGTCATATAGACAAGCGTTATCCGATTCTGACTCAATAGCTTTGGTTAAAGCACTAATTGCCAAATTGTAATTGCATTCGTTCAGGAAATGCCGTCCAAGCATCATATTAATTTCATTATTATTCATAATACATTCATTATAACATGCTGATTTCTAATATATTTGTTGGTACAGTTTTACACAATCAAAATGTAAACCCTTACAATATCACAAATGTTATGTTATACTGGCGCTGAAATTAATTTGGGTCAGAAAAGGAGTTATAATGGATTTATATTTTGATGAAAAATTCAAGGATAATGTTATCAAAGCTTGGGAATTAAACAAAAACGAATTAAATGATGTATATTATCATCCTACAAAAAGAGAAATAGTGAAAAAATGTATCGCTTTATCTTGTAAGAAACCTTTAACTAAACTACACCTTAAGGAAAAACAATTCAAAAGTACATCCAGTGAAAAGTGGTTGGAAGCATACATAATTCAAGCTGCCAAAAAAAGCAATAACTATAAAAAGGCTTTTAAGCTAAACGGCTTGGACAGCCAATACTATTTTTTGTACTCCCAATTAAATCTTACAGGCATCCGCAATAGCGAGGGCAAGTATACTAATCGCCCCTTGGATTGTTTACTGTATGAGCCGTCTACTCAAAAACTAATACTTTGGGAACTTAAAAAGGACAGAACATTAAAGCATGCACAAGAAGAATTGGAAACGTACGCCTATGCATTAGAAAAGATAAAAAATGAGTTGACAGAAGTATTTAGTAAAATTTACAAAGGAGATTTTAACGGTATATCGGAAATTGAAAAATATATTGTTTGGCCCAAAGTCAATAGCGATAGAAGTATTGAAATAAAGCCTGATGCTTATAAAATAATAGAATATTCGTCCGACTTTGATATTATAAAAAACAATAAATTAACAACGCCGTGGGACCAGTACAAGAAATTCGGCGATAAAATGACAATTAAATTTGAAAACTTACCATCTGCGAAATAGCCAATGAAACTCATCATCCATCGTGGTACAAAGGAAATCGGCGGCAGTTGCGTAGAATTAAAGTCGAAAAAAGCACGGATTATTATTGATCTGGGGTTGCCGCTGGTAAATGAACAGGGAGAAACATTTGATAGTAATACCTTACAAGATAAATGCGTCGCCGAATTAGTAGAAAACCATGTACTCCCACCAATAGAAGGTTTGTATAAAAGCGAACAGAAATCGGTTGATGCCGTTCTTATATCTCACCCTCACCAAGACCATTACGGCCTGCTTAGATACGTAAACAATGAAATCCCCGTTTATTTAAGCAAAGGTGCATACGCACTAATACAAGCATCCAATATTTTTATTCCGGTAAAAACAGAACTACAAAATGTAAAAATATTCGAAAACAGAAAGTCTTTTATGATTGGTGACATTAAAATTACCCCGCGCTTGGTTGACCATTCCGGCTTTGATGCGGTTGCTTTTACAATCGAGTGTGAAGGTAAGAAGTTATTTTACTCCGGTGATTTTCGTGGGCACGGACGCAAAAGCGTTTTGTTTGATGTACTATGCCGATATCCGGAAAAGGACGTGGACTACCTTTTGCTTGAAGGCTCAATGCTTGGCAGAAAAGAATGTTCATTCTCCAGCGAAAAAGCTGTTGAAGATGAAATGACAAGTATCTTTAAGAATAATACCAACGTAGCTTTTGTGTTTTGTTCATCTCAAAATATCGACAGGATTGTTTCAATATACCGTGCGGCAAAACGCACCGGAAAAACAACTGTAATCGACCTTTATACCGCTTATATTTTAGACAGCATTAAAGACGTTTCAAAACACCTCCTCCAATATTGGTGGGATGGCATTAGAGTTTTCTATTTCCAACATCATTGCAGGAGCCTAATTCAAAGCGGATTTAAATCTTTTACCTATCAAGTAAAAACGCACAAGATTACGATAGAAGACATAAACAAAAACAAGGATAAATACGTAATAATTACTAAAGATAACACTGTATTCCCCAAGCTTCTTAACCGCATAGACAACCATAGCGGAGTAGTGGCAATTTATTCACAATGGGAAGGGTATCTTAAAAACAACAATTTGCAGGATTTATTGACACAAAAAGAAATCACGTTCAAGAAAATACATACCAGCGGGCATGCGCCGGAGGATGATTTAAAACGTCTGGTAAACAGTTTTAACCCAAAGCATATAATCCCGATTCACACCTTTTTCCCCGAAAATTACGAAACACTGTTTCCGGGCTACGACATTAAAAGGTTAAACGACGGCGAGGAATTTATTTTATAAAGGAATCTATTATGGGGAAATACAATACTTTAAGCGAATATCTGGTAAAACAAAATTTGACTTCATTATCCTTTGATTTTCAGCAAATTGAACAAATTATCGGCTCTACGCTACCATCTTCTGCATACATTCATCGAGCATGGTGGGCAAATACCTTGTCTCATCCTCAGGCTAAATCATGGCTTAATGTTGGCTGGAAAGTAAGGAATGTTGATTTTAAAACACGAATGGTCAATTTTCTGCGTCCGCTAATTTTGTATGTTTTTAAAGCTTCAGGCAATAAAGATACTACAAGTCTAATACTAACAACTGATGAAGACGGAATAGTTTTTATTCTTAATGGAGCAACAGCATCTGCAACTACTAAATATTCGTGGAGACAAATAACTCAAACACTAATAGACGTAAACCCTAACATATTCGGAGAAATTTCATATCAACCCGACCATCACATTTTCCCTGAAATGCTGGCCGAATTAGGTTATTCTACAGTAAATTGGGAAACTGGAGAGTCTTGGATTCCGTAATAGGTAATTGATATAAAGCTATAATCCCAATTCCTCCGCCACACCCTGCATCGCTTTCAATCCGAGTTCGATAAACTCGTTCAGTTCCAAATCCAGTTCACTGCAAGCGGCAATCTGTTCCCTGTTGGCACCGGCAGCAAAACTCTTTTCCTTAAATCTTTTGGCAACCGATTTTACTTCCACAAAAGCCAGTTTCTTCTCGGGACGCACCAAAGCGGCGGCGGTAATAAGCCCTGTCAGCGGGTCGGCGCAATAGAGCGCTTTATCAAAATTGTTTTCGCGTTCCACACCCAGCATTTCATTGTGACACAAAATCGCATGCGTCATCGCCTCATTGGCACCGGCTTTAGCCGCCATTTCAGCGCTAATCTTGCCGTGGACAGTCATATCATCACCGACGATATCAAGATCGATATCATGCAAAAGGCCGGCAATCCCCCACTCCTCCTCATCCTCCCCAAAACGCCTCGCCAGCGCCCGCATAATGGCTTCGGTAGCAATCATATGTTTAATCAGGTTCTGATTTTTGATGTTTGCCTTAACAATTTCTAAAGCTTTTTCTCGATCCATTTTATCTAACCTTTCCGTTATTTTCGATAAGCCCAATACAATATTTGAGCCGCTGACAATTCAATATAACAATTATACTTTATGTAAACAATGCCTTGTTTAAGTATTCGCCGGTCGCCGAGCCTTTGGTTTTAGCAATCGTTTCGGGGGTGCCAACCGCCACAATTTGGCCGCCTTTATCCCCTGCCCCTGGTCCCAAATCTATAATCCAATCGGCGTTTTTGATAATATCCAAATTGTGTTCAATTACCACCACGGTATTACCGGCATCCGCCAGCCTCTGCAGGACTTTTAACAAAGCCGCCACATCTTCAAACGATAAGCCGGTTGTCGGCTCATCTAAAATATAAAGCGTTTTGCCGGTAGCCCTTTTGGCAAGTTCGGTCGCCAATTTCACTCGCTGTGCTTCGCCTCCGGATAGCGTTGTTGCGGATTGACCGAGGTGAATATACCCCAATCCGACGTCATTAAGTGTTTTGAGCCTGTTTTTAATGGAAGGGAAATTTTCAAAGTGCGCCAGCGCCTGTTCGACAGTCATATCCAACACTTCGGAAATATTCTTGCCTTTAAAATAGATATCAAGGACTTCACGATCGTAACGTTTTCCTTTGCAAACTTCGCAAGGAACGGTAACATCGGGTAAAAACTGCATTTCAATCTGAATCAGGCCGTCTCCGCGGCAAGCCTCGCACCTTCCGCCCTTAACGTTAAACGAAAAACGCCCCGGTTTATAGCCTCTCAGGCGCGCTTCGGGCGATGTGGCGAAAAGCTCGCGCACATGGGTAAACAAACCGGTATAAGTTGCGGGGTTACTGCGCGGGGTACGCCCAATCGGCGATTGGTCGATATTAATAACCTTATCGATATTCTCAATCCCCTCAATGCTGTCAACCGCCCCCGGGTTCTCTTTGGCTTTATAAAGAATCTGGGCCAGTTTTTTATGTAAAATATCACTGATTAAGGTGCTCTTGCCGCTCCCCGAAATTCCGGTAATACAAACCATTTTACCGAGCGGAATGGCAACATCGATATTTTTAAGATTGTTCTGCCTTGCGCCCTTAACGATAATTTGTGCCCCGTTGCCGTTACGTCTTTTTTCGGCGATAGGGATTACTTTACGGCCGGAAAGATATTGCCCGGTCAGTGATTTCTCGGAGGTTAAGATATCCTCCAGCGGTCCGCTGGCAACGACATAACCACCGTGTTCACCGGCGCCCGGCCCCATATCGATAATATAATCCGCCGCACGCATCATTGCTTCATCATGCTCGACAACAATAAGGGTATTCCCCAAGTCTTTAAGCTCTTTAAGCGTTTTAATAAGGCGGAAGTCGTCGGCCGGATGCAAGCCGATTGTCGGCTCGTCGCAAATATAAAGCACCCCTATCAGCCCGCTGCCGATTTGGGTCGCCAAGCGAATTCTCTGACCTTCTCCACCCGAAAGCGTCCCCGCCATACGGTTTAAGGAGAGATAATCCAGACCAACGTTTTGTAAAAACCCTAAACGAGCCTCAATTTCCTTTAATATTTCGGCGGCGATTTTGGTTTCACGATTATTAAAAACAGAAGTTTTGCCTGCCAACATTTGAACCCACTGCAACGCCAGTACAACCGACATCGAAACGATATCATCGATATTTTTATCGCCGATGGTAACCGCCAATGCCTCAGGCTTTAATCGTTTACCCTTGCACGAGTTGCACTCCCGAGATACCATGTAACGCTCTATGTACGCCCGTGAGGCTTCCGATTCAGTATCGCGGTGCAATCGTTCCATTCTGGGAATAACGCCCTCAAAACCGTCTGTGTACTCGCGCTCTTTACCGCGCCGGTCGCGATAGGTGTAGCGGAAATCGCTTTCTCCGTACAAAACAAGGTTAATTTGTTCGGGTGTTAGGTCTTTAATCGGTGTTTTAACGGAAAAACCGTGACGCCTGGCCATTTCGCGCACGGAATACATATACCAGTTTTGCCATTGATAAGGGCTAATCGCCCCTTCTTCAAGTGTGAGGTTTTTATCGGGAAGAACCAAATCGGGGTCAACCTCCGGCTTGGCCCCAAGCCCCGTGCAATCCGGGCAGGCGCCGTGCGGACTGTTAAAACTAAATGTTCTCGGTTCGATTTCCCCCAAACTGATACCGCATGTTACACAGGCAAAGTGTTCCGAAAAAAGAATTTCTTCGCCGTCAATAATCGAAACCAAAACAACCCCGCCCCCCAGTTTCAATGCCGTTTCAACCGAATCGGCGATACGGCTCTGGCTGTCGCTTTGGCCGATTACGAGCCTGTCAATCACCGCCTCAATGGTATGCTTTTTTTGTTTATCAAGCTGAAAATCTTCGGAGAGGTCGTGTATTTCATTATCAACACGCACGCGGGCATATCCCGATTTGCGTAAATCATTAAAAATATGCTGGTACTCACCCTTGCGCCCTTTTACAAGCGGAGCCATTATCATCACCCGCGAATCCTGCGGCAATGATTTAACGGCATCCACTATCTGCTCAACGGTTTGCGCCGCAATTTCGCGGCCGCAATTCGGGCAATGCGGGTGGCCGGTGCGGGCAAAAAGTAACCTCAAATAATCGTAAATCTCGGTAACCGTCCCCACCGTTGAACGCGGATTACGGCTAACGCCCTTTTGGTCGATTGAAATCGCCGGGCTTAAACCTTCGATGTAATCAACCTCGGGTTTTTCCATCCGCCCCAAAAACTGGCGCGCATAAGCCGAAAGCGATTCCATATAACGGCGCTGTCCCTCGGCGTAAATAATATCGAACGCCAAAGAGCTTTTACCGGAGCCGGAAACGCCGGTAATTACGACCAGTTTATCGCGCGGAATAGTTACATCTATATTTTTGAGGTTATGCTCGCGGGCACCCTTAATAAATATTGAATCTAAAGGCATTTTTTCTCCTGTCTAATATTGTATCACCGGCTTAAAATACGAACAAGCAAACGGCCTGAAATCAAGGCAAACTGGAATGCAGATTGGATTAAGGGAGCCGGAAAAACATTTTGCGATTGGTATTAATTTGTTTTGTGAGAAAGGCCGCCCATCTCGTTTTCTTGGTCATCGTCCTTTCTTCTGCGGCCGAAAATCAAAAAGAATATAGACCCAAGCAAAGGCAGAGCAAACGCAGTGGTAATAATTCCCCACAAAAGATGTTGGTTAATCCCGCCGGGGGAAGGAGCGATTGAAGTTGTTTCGGTGAGGCTCGGAATCATAACCCTGTACAGCGAAAGATGGGTCAGATAGACGGTTATTACATTGTTTTCGGTATCAACAAAGCTTTCCAAGGCAACCCATTCATTTTTGCTGTCATCATAGAAGGCAACGTAAATATCTTCTTCGTTAACCCCTTCCGGAATATCGCTGTCGTTATAATAAAATTTCAAAAACAGCGGCGGGAAAAAAGTTGCCCCTTCGGAATGAAACCTGTATGTCGCCCCCAATCCCTCGGAACCCTGCGGAGGGTCGGGCGGATTATTAAAAAGGCATCCGATTAATTCGGCAAGCGGTTCCCCTTCCAGGTTCAATGCTGAAGTACCTTTCGGAATCAGTAAAGACAGTGTTCCGTCCGAGGATACTATTTCAACATCCTGTTCAATCAAACCGTTATCATCAATAGTGTATTCACTCATATAGCCGTCGCAAAACCCGATAATAATAACGTTGGCGTTATTTGTTGTCGTAACGGTTGTTTCGGGCTTTTCGGTCGTTTTTGTATCGGTAGTTGTACCGCCGGTAGGATCGGTGGTTTTAGTTGTTGTAACAATCGGCGGTGTTGTTGTTTTCTCGGTGGTTGTTGTCGTTTTGGTAGTTGTCACAACCGGCGGCGTCGTCGTTTTGGTTGTTGACGTCGTTGTTTTTTCGGTTGTTGATGTTGTAGTCGTTGTTGTTGTTAACGTCGTGGTTGTGGTAGTTGTGGTTGTTATCATACCGGAAAGGGTATAGTTAATATCAAAAGAAAGAATATCCCCCTGCACGTCGTTACCGGCAGTAGTCGGTAATTCCCACGTCCAAGTCAGGGCAACCGTTTCACCCGGGTTGATATTGGCTATTTTAATATAAGTTGCGCCGTCCGCGCTTTGCGGAAAGGCTGAGATTAAATTGGGCAGCGTGATATTGGTTTCAACGCGCGGCGACACAACTCCAAAGCGCATATAAAGCGATAACTCGCCCGGCTCATCGGTGTCGCCCGTTTCGGAACTCGGATTCAAGCCTTCCAAATCAACGATATTGGAAATCCAAATATAAAGGTCACCAACGGAATTGCCGTTATTGCGTACGGTAACGTCTTTGGTCCCACTGGCTCCCGGCATAACATCGGATTCGGCCCAAGGCACAGAACCCTCGCCGCCGATAACCAACACCAACGGATCATCAGCCAAAACATACGCCTGCGGTGTCATCCCCAACAAGCACATGACAGCCAACAATATCGCAATAAATTTATTTTTAAACAGTTTCATATTATTTATTTGCACTTTCAATCGCCGTTACGCCGCACCGCCGACTCTAAGAACAGTCCTTGCGCTGACACTACCTGTATAAGCCCCTGTACCGGTTGCCACAACCCTCAGATAACTATAGTTATACTGAGAATTCTGAATGTAATATGTGTTAGTGGTAGCCCCTGAAATATCGGTAAACGTTGTGCCGGAGCCCGTATCCGAGCGCTGCCATTGATAAGTAACGGTTGCGGCGGCAGGCGTTAATGCCCCTGCCGTCAGGGTATTCCCGACAAGCGGTGTACCGATAACCGCCGCCATTGCGGTTATCGGGCAAGCAGTTACCGGACCGACAGCCGCGCTTAAAACCGACTCTGAATATTCACCCGAGCCGATTGCTTCAACCTTAATATATTTATTAAATTCATCAGCGGTTAACTGATAGGTGCTTGAAGTCGCCCCGCTGATATTGGAATATGTTCCGTCAACGGTATCCGCCTTTTTCCAGCGATAAGTGGCAGTCGCCGCGGCAGGCGTTAAAGCGCCGGCGGTTAATGTTTGTTCAACCTGTGCCGTGCCGCTGATTGTGCCGATTGCCGTTATCGGTGTCGCTTCGGATACTACCGGGCCGATAGCATTACTGTAAACGGTTCCGCTGTAACCGTTGGTACCGGTTGCTTTAACCTTGAAATAATAACCTTCATCGTTTTCGGTAATATTATATGTGTTGTAAGTAGCGCCGATAATATCGGCATAAGTGCCGTTTTCCGTAGCGCTCTTCTGCCACTGATAAGTAACCGCAGCGCCGGACGGAACCGGAGTTCCGGCAGTCAACATCTCGCCGACAACGGTCGAGCCGGAAATATTGCCGATGGCGGTAAGCGCAGCCGCCGCTACCGGCCCGATGTAATCACTAAATACAATGCCGGTATAAGCGCCCGCGCCGGTTGCCATAAGCTTAATATAATGGTTGCAATCGGCGGCAGTCAGCTTATAAGTACTTGAGGCAGCGCCAACAATATTATCGTATTCCCCGCTGGCGGTATCGTGTCTTTGCCATTGATAGGTAACCGTAGCCGCGGCAGGCGTTAAAGCGCCGGCGGAAAGGGTTACCCCAACTTCGGCAACACCGGAAATATCGCCAATCGCGGTAACCGGTGTTGCACTACCGGAAACACGAGCCGATGTAATCGCTTCTACAGAACCGGTATACGCGCCTGTACCGGTAGCAACCACCTTAAGGAAACCACCGTTATCGGCTCCGCGCACGGTATGTGTATTTGAGATCGCCCCGCTGATTGGATTCCAAGTATTTCCGTCCCAGTTAGAAAGATGCCATTGATACGAAACCGTAGCGCCTTGCGGTGTCAACGCACCTGCCGTTAAGGTATAACCTTGGGAAGTTGTACCGATAACCGGGCCAATCGAAATTAGCGCCGTCTGTCCTACTGGGCCGCGGTAATCACTGGTAACCGTACCGGAGTAACTGCCCGAACCGGTGGCTTTAACTTTAATATAATAATTAAGATCGCCTGCCGTTAATATGTAACTGTCGCTGGTTGCGCCGGCGATATTCGAATATGTTCCTTCGGCTGTTTGGCTCCTCATCCACTGCCAGGTAACCGTAGCGTTGGCAGGCGTTAAGGTACCGGCAACCAGCGTTTGGGCTACCTGCATCGTGCCGTAAATAGCGCCGATAGCGGTTATCGGTGTTTGCGTTCCCGTTATAACGCTGATTGTACCAACGTTTACACTGCCCGTATAATAGCCGTTACCGGTCGCAACAACCCGCACGTAGGTGCCTAAATCGTCACCGATAAGCGTATAATTATTGGCGGTTGCTCCGCTGATATCTGTCCATACTCCGCTTACTAACCTCTGCCACTGATAATCGGCAGTTGCGGTTGCAGGCGTTAACGCTCCCGCGGTTAATGTTTGCCCGACAACTGTCGTACCGATAATCGAACCGATGGCCGTAATTTGACCCTTGGCAATCGGCCCCATATAGGCGCTGGTAACCGTGCCGGAATAAACGCCCGAACCGGTCGCCTCAACCTTAATATATTTGGTATAGTCGTCATTTGTTAGCGTATAAGTGCTTAATGAAGCGCCGCTAATCGGCAGATAAGTTCCGCCCGAAGTGTCGCTTCTAAGCCACTTGTAGGTTGCCGTTGCGCCTTGCGGTGTTAAAACGCCAACCGTTAAGAGATGGCCAACCTCGGCAACTCCGCCGATGGTATCAATTGCCGTAACCGGCGTGGAGCTTTCTTGTACAAGATCGGAGGTAACGGCATCAAGGGTGCCGGTATAAGCGCCCGTGCCGGTCACAACAACCCTAAGATAGCGATTGGTGTTGGCTGACCATACCTTATATGTATCGGAAGTAGCCTCAGCATTAGATTCAGTCATACAATTAATCCATGTTCCGTTATCGTACTGCTGCCATTGGTAAGTAACCGTTGCTCCGAGCGGATAAACGGTGCCTGCAGTTAAGGTTTGGCCGATAACGGTTGAGCCGATAATCGGGCTGATTGAAATCAGTTGTCCGCCGGCGACCTGTGAAGTCGGAGAGCTGGTAACCGTGCCGGAATAGCTTCCGTAACCGGTTGCCTCGACCTTAATATATTGTTCGTAATCGGCGACGTCCACAACATAGGAATCGGAAGTGGCTCCACTGATTTCGGTATAAGTTCCGTTTTGAGTACTGCTAATCAGCCATTTGTATGTCGCTGTTCCGTTAGCAGGAGTTAAGTCTGCGGTTAGTGTTTGCCCCACTCCAACCGTTCCGATAATCGAAACCGCAGTTAACGGTATCGAATCGGCAGAAACGGGGCCAACATAGGCGCTGGCAACACTGCCTTTATATCCGCTTGTACCTGTTGCCATGACCCTTAAATAGTTACTGACATCACCGGCAATTATAGAATATGTAGTCGAGTTTGCGCCCGAAATATCCGAAAAAGGCGAGCTAATTGATGAGCTTTTTTGCCATTGGTAGGCTACCGAGGCGGCGGCAGGCGTTAAAGACCCTGCCGTTAAAACTTGGCCAACCTTAGCCGTTCCGGAAGTGGCGCCGATATCGGTTACTTGAACTGAGCCGCCGTCCAACGAATAATAAACGCGTACCTCTTCTAAAACGGGGGTCGCTGAATTATCATTAGTTGTAAGGGTGGCGCGCCATTGCATATAACGACCGGCAGGAATGCCTGTTTGAATCGGAGATGTGCCGGAAGGACTGCTCCAAGAGGGGCTGCCGGAATCCTTGTTAAAGGGGGTATCCGATGCGCGCACTTCAAAGGTGATATCGGTATCGACGGGAAGTGTCGAATCCCAAATCACCGCATCCCAGCGCGTGCCGCTTTTTTCGCTGTCGAAAACCTGTGAGGTAATAGTGCCGGGGGAGCTAAAAACAGCCAGTTTAATATTGCCGGGGCTGTCGGCGGAATCGATATTGGAGAACAAACCGGCATCGAACTGACTGCGGTTTGTTTGTCTCCAAAGCCACGATGTCCAAGCGGTAAACTTATTATCAAGCGAGGTATCGGTATCAAAGAGCCCCATAAAAGCGGAAATAAGCTGTTTTCTGTACATAAATGCCAGAAAGACCGATATGGTTGTCGCTTGTAAAAATCTCCGCCTTGTAATAATGGCTTTCTTGTTGTCTTTTTCCGCCATCATACAATCCTAATTGATTATTTGTTCCAATATAAAGGTAATATCAATCTGCGCGCTATCACCCTGCACTGCGTTGATATTGGTATCGTTCGGCAAAGACCAAGTCAGCAAATAAACGACAGTATCGTTTGTGCCGTCTTTGGCATCCATTGTCAGGTTTTGAGCATCCAGTACAGCCTCCAGGCCGCTGATTGCGACCGGATTGCCGTTTGAGCCCAAGATATAAGTAAAGTTAGATTCGGCTGCCGCTTGTGTCGCTCCCGCACCGCGCTGAAGGGTTACCTTTAAGAAGATATCCAAATCACCCGTGTCGTCGCCGTTATGATCGTTAACGCCGGTTTTTTCTTCCGGTTCGGTAACTTCGCCTTCATCGAAGGTTAGGAGACTATCAATTGTTAATTTGCCCGGTATATTACCGTTATTGGAAAGCACCCACTTAATAGTACCTGTTTCGCCGGGTAAAATGCAATCAAAAACGACCTTGCCGTTGATACCGTTGCCACCGGCTGTAACGGTATAGTCTGAGGCATCGCCCGAGTACGAGCCGGATGCTGTGGAGATTAAATCCAAAGTGCCGGCGGTAAGCTCGTTACCGGTTGAGGTTTCGGTATCTCTGAAATAGGCATACGTTCCCCCTACTATGCCTACTAACAAGCATAGGGCCAGTATGATTCCTAAGATTAAGCCCAATGTTTTGTTGCTCATTTAATGATACCTTTTAATTTCCTTTTGTTTACCTTGTGCCACTAAGTGTTACTACTGTTATTTTTACCTTTGGTTAAAGTAACCCGGCACTATAAACCTGTTAAGTGTTTTTAACCTGCCGTTTTGGCAAACCGCAGCCTGCCACCTACTACCCCCCTTGTTTTCGGGTTCGATTACAAGGGGGGCAGTGATTCTAAACGGCTAATCTTTTAAGCTTTAAAGAATTAACTTTAAGCAAGTTTTAAAAGTCCAAATGTTTTGTTAATTAGTCATCCAAGTGCTGACCGGAATTCTGGAATAAGCCAAAGGTAACTGTTACGTCAACTACGTCACCCTGAATACCGTTACCGGTAGCAGTGGGTATTGAGACTTCGATGTAAAAATCTTTTTCATCACCTTTGTCTATACCGGCGAGACCTTTAATAATTACTCCATTCAGTTCGTCCATTGTAATTTTGCCATCATTATTTCCAGCAACATCTGCTGCTTTTATATCGAGGTTAACGAATGCGCCAGAATCTTTATCAAGCAAGTCAACAGCACCATAGGTTAATTTCGTAATCTCAAGCCAAGTCGCCGCGTCAATATCTGTTTTGTCGATACCAAGATAATCGTAATCATCTTCGTTGGTGTAGTCGACCTCAAATTTAATATCAACACTCGCGCCATCAACGTTGCCGGCGTTTTTAAGGGTTACAGTTCCATCCTTTATATCTCCGGGTGCCAAATCATCGCCCCCGAAACTGCCAGTTACACCGCCGTCCACAAAATCGCCTAAGCCATCCTTTAACTTGAGGTCTAAAATACCGGCAGTAAATATGTTATCCGTGCTTGTTTCTGCATCGCTAAAGTATGCCCAGGTGCCGCCGATTACCAAACCGATAATCATTAAAGCTGTAATTGATAAACTAAAAATCTTTTTCATTTCTTTCTCCCTTTTTTATTTTTTTAATTTTTAATTTTTTTTTTAATTCTTGTTTTCTAAATTGTTAACCGTTTGTAGTTTCTTTTTAATTTGTTTCCTTTTTCATTTTCATCTTCATTATTCTGTCTTCCTCTATAAGCCCCCTCCCTCCTTGATATCGCTAAATTTTCTTGTTTGCTTTTTAAGGGCAGCTTCCTCAAATTCATAACATGTTAAAGCTGCCGTGCCTGCCTCGTTCAGAGGTAATTTAAATCTAAGCTGTTGTTTTATGCATTACCTCCTTAACGATCTCTCTAAATATCAAACCGACAAATATAATTGCGGGAACAATCACCACTAAGTACCAACCGAGCTTTGTGCGCATAAAGTTAACGAGATAGCCCAGTTTGGGTATTTTGAAAATATAGGCACCGACAATCTGAGAACCGACAATCGTTTCGCTGTCTTTAACCGCATCGCCCTTGATGGTGTAAGCGCCGTCCTCGACGGAAACCACGCGATGGGTAACAAGCTCGCTCCCGTGCCTGTAGGTAACTATTGAACCGGGTCCGACACCGCCGGATAAGAACCCGCCTACGGGGCCGGTAACAATAACATCACCCAAATTAAGGGCGGGAACCATACTCTCACTCTTAACCATATACATATTATGGTTAGGTGAAAAATAGATAAAAGCTAATCCGGTTACCGTTAGTGCCAAAATTATAGAAATAATCCATGTAAATATTTTCATAACACTCAAAATGTTTAAATTACTTTTTTTTAATCAGTTCCCGTTGCAACAAGGCAACCCGTTGTTTTCAACCTCTTCAACCTCGCAGTTGTAAGCCTTAAGCATTTGCCCGATTGTGACCTCTCCGATAACATCCTCACGCATGGTGGCTTCGGGATGGACGATGTAATAATTGCATCTGCCTTCTTTAACTTTCGTTAGGAAACCGGATTTGGCAAGGTTATCAATAATAATACTGACGCCCCTGATGCTTAAATCGGTTACCTCGGCAATTTTCTGCATCGTACTCCGCGGATTTTGCGCAATGTAAGCAAACACAACACCGTGACTGGTTAAAAAAGACCAATTCCTGTTATCCATACTCATTTGCTTATACCCTTCCTTTAGTATTACCGCACTTCTAATGCCCTAATTTTGTTACTTGCATTTCGGTACTGGTAATTTACTTCTATTACTATAGTACTATTTTTTTTATTTGTCAAGTGCTTTAATACTATGCCTAAAAGCCCTGTTTTGTGCCTAATTTAGCGATAGTACTATATGAACCGGTGATAAAATACCCCCTGCCGCTAAAAAACTTTTTAGAAATTGCGGAAAATATTTTTAATTTGCCACAGAGTGCGATGATTGGTAATATCTATATTAAGAATAATTACTTTTTTAAGGTTAAAATTTTAGGTTAAGGAGTACCCTATTATGAGTAAGCTGTACGATATTATTATTATCGGCGGAGGGCCCGCCGGTCTGACCGCCGGACTTTACGCCTCACGCAACAAACATTCGACCCTCTTAATTGAAAAGGGGCTAATCGGCGGAATTACCAACGAAACCGAAAAAATCGATAACTACCCCGGTTTTCCGCAAGGCATCAGCGGTATGGATTTAACCAACCTGATGCACGAACAAGCCCTGCTTTACGGAACGGAAGTCGTAAACGACGGCGTAACAGCGGTAACCATTAAAGACAATATTAAAACGGTTAAAACATCAGGCGGCGATTATTCCGCCAAGGCGCTTATTATTACCGGCGGTTCTGAAAGACGCAAAATGAATGCCGTCGGCGAAAATGAATTCAGCGGTAAGGGCGTTTCGTACTGCGCCACTTGCGACGGACCTTTTTTCCGCGATAAAACGGTGGCGGTGGTGGGGGGCGGCAACGCCGCTCTGTACGAAGCATTGCATATGGCCAAGTTTGCATCTAAAGTCTTTTTAATCCACCGCCGCGATGAGTTTAGGGCAACGCCGGTGGTTCAGGATAAAGTTTTTGCCGAACCGAAGATTGAAATTATTTGGAACGGCGTTATTAAAGAGGTTAGCGGCGAAATGTTTGTAAAGCAAATCAGGCTTGCCGATACCAAAACCGGCGAGGAATCTTTAATTAACGTTGACGGGGTTTTTGTTTCGATCGGGCTTGTTCCGAGTACCGACTACTTAAAAGATATTGTAACCTTAAACGAGAGGGGCTCGGTGATTGTTAACGACCGAATGGAAACCGGGGTGCCGGGAATTTATGCCGCCGGTGATATCCGCGCAAACTCAATCCGCCAAGTGGTCTCCGCTGCCGGTGACGGGGCGGTTGCCGCAATTTCTGCCGGAGATTATGTTGAAAATCGGTTTAATCCGCAACCTTAATGCAGTATAATATAAGCGAGTATTTTTGTTAAAGGACAAGAGAGATGAATGTAGTTTTTTTAAAGAATGTTGCGGGCGTTGCCAAAGCGGGAGATGTTAAAGAGGTTGCCGACGGGTATGCCAGAAATTACCTGATACCGAATAAGCTGGCGGTACCGGCAACCGAAAACGTTAAAGCGGAGCTTGCCAAACAAGCCAAAGCCCAACAGAAAAAGCAGGCGCAAATGGAAGCCGAGTTTAAGCAAACGGCAGAGCAAATCGAAAAAGCGAACCTGGTTTTAAAAGCCAAAACCGGCGCCAACGGGCGTCTTTTCGGCTCAATTACCGCCGCCGATATTGCCAAAGAACTCGAAGGCTCCGCCGGAATTATTGTTGACAGACGTAAAATCGAGCTGCCCGAACCGATTCGCGAGCTGGGCGCTTTTGAGGTTATTGTTAAACTTTACAAAGATATCAATGCTAAATTGAAAATAACGGTTCGAAGCCTGGAGGAAAACTGAATTGTCGGCTGAGCGCTTACCGCCATATGATATAGACGCCGAAGAAGCCGTTAACGGTTCGCTGTTAATCGATGGGAGCGCTATTCACGAAACAATTGTTTTTCTAAAGCCGAAGGACTTTTACTCCGAGCCTAACCGCTGGATTTATCAGGCGTGTTTAACGCTTTACAGGCGCGACGAAGCAATTAACCAAATCACCGTTGCGCAGGAGCTGGAGCGCGAGGGGCGGCTGGAGAAGAGCGGCGGGGCGGCCTATCTGAGCCGCCTGGTTTCGATTGTGCCGACTTCGCTTGATATCGAACACTACGGGCGCATTGTCTACCGCCTTTCGATAATGCGGCAACTGATTATAGCTGCCGACAGTATCTCTAAAATCGGCTATGACGCCGGCCCCGATGTGAATGTTTCCTTAAACAAAGCCGAGGACTTGCTGTTTCAACTGCGCCAAGAGCATATGCTCGACTTTGTGCATATTAAAAATATACTTGACGGCTATTTTGAACCGCCGCCCGCCCCCAGCGAGGGCGTCGCTATCCCGCAAATATTTACGGGGCTGCACGGATTGGATGATTTGTTGGGCGGTTTTAAACGTTCCGAAATGATAATTCTGGCTGCCCGCCCCAGCGTCGGTAAAACAAGCCTGGCGTTAAATATTGCGCGTAACGCCGCCGTGGATCAGGGGGCTTGTGTCGCAATTTTCAGCCTTGAAATGTCTAAGGACGCTCTGGCGCAAAGGCTGCTTTCGGGCGAAACGGGCATTAACGCCAACCGCTTGAAACTGACCTTAAATACCGAGGAAGAGGAACGCAAGGTAATGGAAGCAATCGGTGTTTTATCCGAGGCTTCTATTTTTATTGACGATTCGCCGCAAGTACAGGTGACCGAAATGCGCAGTAAGGCCAGCCGCTTAAACTTTGAACGTAAGATTGACTTGATTGTCGTTGACTATTTACAGCTTTTGCAGGGTGATACCCATAACAATAACCGCGTTCAGGAAATCAGCCTGATTTCGCGTTCGTTAAAGGCCTTAGCGCGCGAGCTTGACGTGCCGGTGCTGGCGGTTTCCCAGCTTAGCCGTGCGATTGAAAAGCGCGACAAACACGAGCCGATGCTTTCGGACTTAAGAGACAGCGGCAGTATCGAACAGGATGCCGATGTTGTTATTTTTGTAAGCCGCGAAGAAATGATTTTCCGCAACGAAGAAGATTGGCGGGCGGCGCACCCCGACGAAGAATACCCGCGCGGTATCGCCGATATTATTGTTGCCAAAAACAGAAACGGCCCGACCGGTAATACTAAGGTACGCTTTATTAACAGGCTCACCAAGTTTGATAATTTAACAACCGCCGGAGTGGATTAAAATGAAGGCTTTTAGCGGGTTTCCGGCTAAAATGAGCTTTACCCCCGTTCCGAACGCCTTTATTAACAACCTGTTACCGCAAATTGACGATATCGGTGAGCTAAAGGTAACCTTGCATGTTATTGAAGCGCTTTACGCTAAAAAAGGGTTTCCGCAGTATGTTGCTTTTAGCGAACTGGCGGCAAATGCGAGTTTAATCAGTAATTTCAAAGAAAGAGAAGTACCGGCGGACGGGCTGAAAGAGGCGTTGCAAAAAGCGGTGGCACGCCAAACGATTTTGGAACTGGAAACCGACAAGGGCGCGCTTTATTTATTAAACACCGAGGCTAACAGACAGGCAGCCGGGAAAATAAAAAGCGGCGTAATCAAGATAAAAGGGATTGCGGCGGCGGAAACCGCAGCGGTTAATATTCCCGAAGATATTAATGTTTTCGGGTTATACGAAGAAAATATCGGGATGTTAACACCGATGGTTGCCGAGGAATTAAAGGATATTATTAAAATATTCCCCGAAGATTGGATTGCGGACGCCATTAAGGAAGCGGTGAAACAAAACGCCCGCAAATTGAGTTACATTGTAGCGATATTGGAACGCTGGGCTAAAGAAGGTAGGAGTGATGGAGCATATCGGCGAGATATTCAAAAAGACGACCCCCAAAAATACACCGGCGGCAAGTACGGACGTTACGTCCAACGCTGAAGAAGAGCTTTCCGTATCTTCCGGTTGTGCCGTCTGCCAAGGCGCCGGGTTCGTTTATCCCCTGTTGGCAACCGGTAAGCCGGATTATACACAGGCAGTTCCGTGCGAATGCTTATACCAAAAAAGCAACAAACAACGCCAGGTTGTGCTTGAAAAATACAGCAATATCGGCTCGTTAAAAAGGCTGACCTTTGCCAATTTGATTCCGCAAGGCAGAAGCGGCGCGCCGACCGGACAGCGCAAATTCGAAGCCGCCTATAACGGCGCCAAGGAGTTTGCCGCTAACCCCGACGGCTGGCTTATTTTTATCGGCCCGAGCAGTTCCGGTAAAACCCATATCGCGGCGGCAATCGCCGGCGAGCGGATTAGCAAAGGACACCCCGTTTTTTATATTACCGCCGCCGACTTATTGGATCATTTGCGTTCGGCTTTTAGCCCCGAAAGCGAGCTGACTTACGATAAACTCTTTGAACAGGTACGCAATACGCCGTTACTGATACTTGATGATTTAAGCACCCATTCCGATAAGGCTTGGGCCAAAGAAAAACTCGACCAGCTTTTAAACCATCGCTTTAACCACGAACTGCCGACCGTTATTACCGCCACCCCACCGATACAACAGCTGGGTGACCGAATTATAAACCGCATCACCGACCCGCGTTTAAGCAAGGTCTTTTATATTGAAGAGCAAAACGGCGAAACAAACGACGCCGGTTGGGGCGAGGGTTTGGAACTGCAAAAACAGATGACTTTTGCTAATTTTGATTGGAAAAGGGTTAACTTGCCGCTCTCCCAAAGAGAGAATTTGGAACGTGTTTACAGGCTGGCGCTTGAGTATGCCAAATCACCCGACGGCTGGCTTGTTTTGCAGGGAGTTACCGGCTGCGGCAAAACGCATTTGGCCTCGGCAATCGTTAATTACAGGTACGAAGCCGGCAGTAAGGCCCTTTTTATTTTCGTGCCTGAATTCTTGGATCACCTGCGCTCGGCATTTAACCCCGACAGCAAGGTTTCGTACGACCAGCTTTTCGAAAAGGTAAAAACAACGCCCCTGCTTGTACTGGACGATTTCGGTGAGCAAGCCGCAACCGCCTGGGCACGCGAGAAGCTTTATCAGGTAATTAACTCGCGTTATAATGCGCGGCTGGCAACAATTATTACCACGCGCTGTTCGCTTGATGAAATCGACAGCCCGATTCGTTCGCGCTTTATCGACCCGAAAATCAGTATTACTTTTGCGATCGAAGCCCCCGATTACAGGGGTGACAGCGCGCCGGCGCAACCCCAAACCAAAAGGTATGCAAAAACCTATCCCCGAACCAAAAAAGGGTAGTCGAGGCCGTTGATAAAAGGGTAAGCGTTCAGCCAAAAAGAGGGTTTGAAAATATGAAAATTGCGGGTATTTAACAAGTAAAACTTGCCAGCCCGCCGTTTTTTTCGATACAATAAAGTAGTTTTAAGTATTGTGAGCCATAAGCTATGCATAATAGTCCGGTATTGGTACTTAATCAGAGTTACGAACCCTTAAGCATTTGCCATGCCCGCCGAGCCATCGTATTGATGATTGAAGGGAAGGCGGAAATGCTTGAGAACGGGAAAGGTTATGTCCGTTCGGTTTACAATATCTTCCCGATACCGACAGTAATTAAACTGGACTTCTTCGTTAAAAGAACACGCCGCCCCGAGCATAAATTGACCCGCTTCGGGGTTTTTCATCGCGATAACTATATTTGCCAATATTGCGGTAAAGCCGAAAAACAACTAACGATTGACCACGTTATTCCGCGTTCGCGAGGGGGTTTGCATACTTGGGAGAACACCACCACCGCCTGCGTGCCCTGTAATTTGCATAAAGCCGGCAGAACACCGGAGCAAGCCCGTATGAAACTGCTTTCGATTCCGCAAATACCGCAAAGAAACTTGCCGTTCTACCTGCCGCACCGCTACGTTGCGCATACCAAGGAATGGGATAAGTATTTGGCGCCTTATAACTTGTAATGCTACCATTCGGCGCTTTGGTCGCGCTTTTCTTTTTGAGCTTTCAGCCTGCTTTCGTAAACCTTGCCCCAGCTTAAAACACCGATAGCAAGCATTAACGCCTCTTTTTCGGCGCTTTCAAAGGTATGTTTCTCGACAAGTTTGGTTAATATTGCCACCGCTTCTTTGTATTCCATTACCTGCATACCCCTAAACTAAAAAGAGGGGTTTTTAGCCCCTCTTACTTATTAAGATTTGGGTTTATTTTGTTTGCGGCGGCGGCGCCTTTGATCTTGTTCTTTCGGTGTTTCTTTTACTTCTTTTGCTTCTTTTTCCGTTTGCAGTTCTTTTAATGTCTTTTCAATTCGAGCGCCGGTTTCCGTTTCCAATAAAACAGTACCTTTAATCGGGTTACTGCCGACAACAACCGTATTAACAAGCGCATTCCCCATCTGCGTTTGAATGTTTTCGCCGTTTCTGGGGAGTTCCTTTTTCATATCGCGGTATTGTTCAAATTCATAGCCCAAACAGCAGAGCAACCGACCGCAAGTTCCCGAAATCTTCATCGGGTTTAACGGTAGGTTTTGCTCCTTGGCCATCTTAATTGAAACAGGATTGAACTCGTTTAGAAACGTTGCACAGCAAAGGGGACGCCCGCACCTGCCGTAACCGCCGATTAGTTTCGCTTCGTCACGCGGCCCGACTTGCCTCATTTCAACCCGCGTTTTTAGTTTGTGGCTCAGTTCGCGCACCAGTTCGCGGAAATCAACCCTGCCCTCGGACCCGAAAAAGATTGTAAGGTGATTACCTTCCAAGTTATATTCGGCTGAAATCAGTTTCATCGGCAAATTCATGCGTTTTACAATTTCACCGCACTCCATTAAGGCTTCGTCTTCTTTTTCCTCTAACTTGGCAGCGCTTATTAAATCTTCTTCCGTTGCCATCCGCACCACCGATTTTAACGGCTTGGTAATCATGTTATCGAAGGCTTTAACAACCGTACGCGCCACCTGCCCGACTTCCATCCCGCGCGCCGTTTCAACTATAACGTTGTCACCCAATTTAAGCTCAAAACCGGAGGGGTCAAACGAGTAAACCTTACCCGCTTTTTTGAAACGAACCCCAACAACATCAACGGTTAGGGTTTCGTTTTGCTCGGGCTGTTCCTCCGCCGGTTCTTGGGGAATATCTTCTCTTGTTTCTGCGGCAATTTCTTTTTGTTCCGAATTTGAATCTTTATCGGCTGAATCGTCGCCGGTTATTTCCGCGCTTAATTCTTCGTTTTCGTCCATTAGGCTTACCTCTTAACAATACCCTCTGTAATAACAGGGATATCCAGCATCATTACTTCCAAAGCCAACCTCGCATTGGCATTAAAACTGAGTTTATCTTTGGTTTCTTTTATTGTTTGAATCGCATTTCTGATATCGCAAACGGTAACCCGGTCGCTAAGGCGCTGCAAGTTATCAAGCGCATCAATATTAACAACCGTATCCGCTAAACCTGTTTTTACCAAAAGGATATCCCGCCATGCGCAAATCCACTCCTCCAGTATATCATAAACAAGGGCTCTTTCTTTGCCGAATTTAGTTGATAAGCTGAAAGCATAGTCGAAGCGTTCAGGGATTCCGGCGGAGATTAGTTCCAGCACCTTATCTCTGGTTTCATAATGCTTTGCTAAAAACTCTGCGTCTTCGGCCGCTTTTAACGCCCATTCAAAACAACCTTTGCTAAGCCTGCTCAGCAAAACAGCCTTATCTTTATCGACGCCACAAGCTGATACCAATCTTTCCGCTATGATTGGCGGCGCAATCGGTGTTAAGGCAATTTCACGACAGCGCGATACCACCGTTTCGGGAATAAGGTTTGCATTGGGAGCCACTAAAATAAAAAACAGCTGAGTTACCGGTTCTTCCAATGTTTTTAGAAAACAGTTAGCGGCTTCGATTGAAAGCAACTCGGCATCTTTGATTATAAAGACCTTGTGCTTACCTTCAAAAGGGGGCAAGCTTGCCGAGCGCTGAATCTGACGGATATCATCAATACTGATTTCCTTACGCGTTTTTTCATCTTCTTCAACCACGGTTGATTCAAGTGAAGTTATTTGAACGTCAGCATGCTGATTTTGACGTATTTTTAAGCACGATTCGCATTCCCCGCAAGGAGGAGATTCCGCTTGGCAATTCAGTGCCTGTGCAATATCTGAGGCAAGCGTCATTTTACCGACATAAGGGGGGCCTGTAATCAGCAAAGCATGGGGCAAATTGCGTTTTTTTATGTTATTTTGAAGGATTGACAAGAGTTTATCTTGCCCGACAACTCTCCACATTTTAACCCCCGAGCCTAAACATCTATAACAGGTCTTTTCGGATAAGATCTTGAAGGGTATCACGCTGGCGGATTAAACGTGCAGCCCCTTCTTTAACCATTACAATTGCCGGTTTTAGCGAGGCATTGTAGTTACTTGCCATCGGCAGACAGTAGGCTCCGCAAACCGGTACGGCAAGGATATCGCCGTAAGTAACGGGCGGTAACTTAATTTCTTGAATCAGGATATCACTCGATTCGCAAAACTTACCGGCAACCGTAAATAAATCGGTGTCTTCGGCGTCGGCCTTGTTGGCCAGTACCGCCTCGTATTCGGCTTGGTACAAAGCGGGGCGAATATTATCGGACATACCGCCGTCAATTGAAACATAACGCTTTAGACCGGAAATATCTTTAGTCATCCCGACCTGATAAAGAGCCACCCCCGCACGCGCCACAATCGATCGCCCGGGTTCAATTGTTAAGGAAGGCAGCGGTAAATCCAGCGCGTTGCATTTACTAACCAGCGCAGATATTATCGCATCCGCAAAATCACCGATTTTAACGTTCGGAGAATCAACGGTGTATCTTACAGGGAAGCCGCCGCCGATATCCAATTCTTCCAACTCAAAACCGTATTTTCTTTCCATTTGAGCGGCAAAATCCAGCATAACATCAATTGCATCAATAAAGGGCTGCGTTTCGTTAATCAAAGACCCGATATGACAATGCAACCCCACCAAGTTTAAGCTTTCAAAGGACATTGCCGTTGCGACCGCTTTTTCGGCATCAAAAAGCGGAAAACCGAACTTGCTTCCGGAAACGCCGGTGGTAATGTGTTGATGGGTATGGGCGTCCACTCCGGGGGTAATCCTCAAAAGAATATCGGGGATATAGGCCATTTTTTCGGCCAGTTTCGCCAACATTTTAAGCTCATCAAAGCTGTCAACCACAATACGGGCAAAGCGATTGCGGAGCGCTGTTTTTAACTCTTCAATCGATTTATTGTTACCGTGCAGATATATCATATCGTTCGGGAAACCGACCGACTCGGCAATTGAATACTCACCGGCGGACACAACATCCAAGCCGATGCCTTCTTCTTTTAACACGGAAGCAACCGCACGGTTGAGAAACGCTTTGCCGGCAAATACAATATTGGTGTCTTCGTACCTCTGTCCAAACTCTTCTTTAAACAGACGGCACATACCGCGCAGGGTTTCTTCGTCAAAAACATATAGCGGAGTGCCGTACTCTTTTGTAAGTTTAACCGTATCGCACCCGCCGATTATTAAATGGCCTTCGCTATCCACCTTTGTTTTAAGCGGGAATAGCTCAATTCGCTGTGTATTCATATCTAAATGATAACAATACGAGACAGTTCAAGTCAATTTGCAATAGGCCCGCTTTTATTAATTTTTTACCGGCGCTAAATATAAATTTGGTGCAGTACAAAACTTTACAGACCAATTTTGATGGGTTAAAATAGCCTTAGAATTAAGGAGTGCCAAATGAAAGCTATATTTTTTGACATGTACAACACCCTCATTTGCTACAACCCCTCCCGCGAAGAAAGCCAGGCAAAATCGTTGGCTAAATTCGGTTTTGATATCAAACCCGAACAGCTCTCGATTCCCGTTATTGCCGCAGATGAGTATTTTTACGACGAGAATGCCAAACTTGCCATGGCAAAGCGCAACGAAGAGGAAAAAAGAAACCTCTGGGCGCAATATGAAACCATCCTTTTAAAAGAAGCCGGGATTACCCCCACCAAAGAATTAATTGTTAATATGCTAAATGAAATGAAGAATTTCAAATATGAAATGGAATTGTATGACGATGTAATTCCGACCCTAACCAAAATCAAAGACAAGGGCTTAATAACCGGGCTTGTTTCCAATGTTGATGTCGATATAACCTCGATGTTAGAAAAACTGGAATTGGCTCCTTTATTGGAAATAATCGTTACTTCACAGGAAGTCGGCGTAACCAAGCCCCACCCGAAAATATTCGAGGCGGCAGTAATTAAGGCCGGAGTGGATGCCGACCGAACAATGTTTATCGGAGACCAGTATAAAATAGATGTGCAGGGAGCAATGGGCGTCGGAATGCAGGGCGTTTTACTCGACCGTGCAGACTATTATAAAAACGACGACATTAAAGAACCGCGCATTAACAGCTTAAACCAAATCTTAGATTTGCTGCAGTAATCATATTTAAGGAGGTGGATTATTATGTTAACAATATCCAGCCCTGATTTTAAAAATAACGAAACCATGCCGGCAATCCTTACCGGTGAAGGCGCTAATGTGTCTCCTGCCCTGTTTTGGAAAGGGGTACCGGATGGTACCGTATCGCTTGCAATTATTATGGATGACCCTGATGCCCCAACCGGTCTGTTTACGCACTGGATACTTTTTAATCTTCCGCCCGATACCAAAGAACTGCCGCAAGCCGTACCGACAAAACTCAATCTGGAAAACGGTGCGCTACAAGGGAAAAACACCGCCAATAAAATCGGATATTACGGACCTTACCCTCCCATCGGACCACCCCATCGTTATCAATTCCACCTGTATGCTTTAGACAAAATGTTGAATATAGAAGCCGGGGCAACCCGAAAACAGGTTATTAGTGAGATAGAAAGCAGTGCTATCGCAACCGCAATGCTAACCGGTATTTACCAAAGAACAGCTAAATAGCAATGCCCTTCAACCCCTTGGAGCTCCGGGCGATATGAAAAATAAACTTATCAAATTCTGGATTGTCCTTACCGTTACACCTGTCACAGCGGCGCTGGTATTACGGCTGATATGGGCGGCTCAAATTGCATACGCCATCGGCACTTGGATAATTATTGTTCTTTTGATATCGGCAGCCGTTGCGCTTTATGCTGCCTTGCTGTACTTTATCTTTAACCCCGATGCAATCAACAAATTAAAGACACTGCCGTCTAAAATATTCTTTTCTGTCGTGCTGATCGCGCTTATTATTGTTAGCGTCATCCATTTTTATCGCTTTGTTCCCTCACCTGAAGCTAACTTGTCTATCAGCATACCGATGGCAATTATGATTTTGATATCGGAATTAAGCGGCGGAAGTTTGATGTTATACTTAATTTGGAAAAAGTAGCGCTTATCGGCTTGTTGTTGATACCGGATGCGGTGACCATTCAAGCCATTGAGCTTCATAGATCGTTAAGCGATACGCATAACTGTTAAGATGCCCGTACCCCTCTCCGTATTCAAGCGTACCGCTTAGTTTAAGTTTTCCGTAGTGCGCCGGATAACCGGTAATATCATTTTCCTGTAAATACAGTTTGGTTCCAATATCTTCCGGTAACCCTCCTGCCATCCAAATCTTTATTCCTGCCGGCCTTAAATTCCCTGCCGGAAAATCGGTTTCTTCCAACTTTTCCGCTAAAACGGCAATTTCAAACCCGTCAAACCAATATCCTGTAATTGCAATCTCTTTGCCGTTATAATTTTGGGGGTTGGCAGCTAAATCCGCAAAGTTTATTTCCACGGCGGATTGTTTATCGGCACAACCGAGCGGCAATAAAAGGAGAAGACTTAACAGAATCAAAAGACATTTTTTCACGATGTTTTTACCCCTTTGAATTTGTCCGTTTATTAGCATTATCTATAAATTGTAACGTTGAAAGAAGAAGAAAGATAGGGATTTATACTAAATATTCACTAAAGGTAAAATTCGCATAACTATATGATATAATTCTTCCGGATGTGTAAGGATATTTAAATGGGAATCAACCTTAACTTCAAAGAATCGCTGGCAGCAGGATATAAAAACGAATCTCAAAAAGCTCGACGTTTAACAGAGGGTTGGGTGTTGGATAACTTATATTGTCCCAGATGCGGAAATCTAAAACTCCAGCACTCGGATAATAACGCTGCCGTAGCCGATTTTTATTGCCTTCGTTGTAATAACATCTTTGAATTGAAAAGTAAAAACGGGCGTATAGGTGACAGATTTGTAAACGGCGCTTATGATACTATGATTCAACGGATAACAAGTAATACAAATCCCGATTTTCTTTTTATGAACTATTACCGAAACGAACTGAGGCTGGAAAACCTCATCTTAATTCCCAAGCACTTTTTCATGCCCGATATTATTGAAAAACGCAAACCATTATCATCCAATGCGCGACGCGCCGGTTGGACCGGTTGCAATATATTTATTGGCGGTATTCCGGAACAAGGGCGTATTTACATAGTTCGTGACAATACTATAATTTCTAAAGAAAAAGTGTTGGAACTGGTTTCACGTTCCAACACACTGGCAACCGAAGACATAGAAAGCAGAGGCTGGCTTTTGGATGTGTTGTATTATACAAATTCTATTGATGGTGATACATTTTCGCTCCAGCAGATTTATGATTTTGAATCACACTTAGCACTAAAACATCCTGACAATCATCATATAAAGGCAAAAATCCGCCAACAGCTTCAAATACTGCGTGATAAGGGCTATTTAGAATTTCTGGGTAATGGCAAATATCGTAAAATCATATAAAAAGGGATTAATTAAGTGAGTAAGTTTAATATTGAAATTATTGAGACTTTAAGTCGTACCATCGAAATAGACGCCGAAGATGAAAGCGAAGCCTTGAACATTATTTATGGAAAATATCATAATGCTGAAATAGTTCTCTCAGCCGAAGACTATATGGATACTGCTTTTAATGTTATTAACGAATAAAAACATACTCTAAAACAAAAAGCGGCATCACTTCTGACACCGCTTTTCCGAATTAGCACAAAACTCTTACTCTTTTTCTTCCGTCTCTTTATCCGCCGGCTGTTGCTCTTTTTTTTCTACTTCTTCGGCCTCTTCAGCCGCAAGTTCGGCTTCGTTCTTATCACGCACCCAGCGTTTAATTTCATCTAAACTCGGAGGCGCTACATAGAAAACCTCGACATTGGACGGGAATTGTATTTTGTTGTTCTCGCGCATTATTAAAAGCCCGAATTCATCTTCTCCCAACGTTAGATCGACGGCTTTTTCGATCCAATCTTCCCTGCTTTTAAGGGATTCCTCGTAAAACCCGTAGATTTTTGTTGCCGCTTTTTGGCTGGATAACCTAACCGAAAGGCATTTGTTCCAATCCATAAATTCGCTTAATAATTCCGAGTTTTCCGCAGCCATCAGTTCCGCGCCTTTTTCAACCAAGCCCTTGATAATATCGTAACTGCCTGCATCCATGCGCTTAATCTCATCCACACCTTCTCCGCCCTCGGTGCAAATATATTCGTGATAAATACGGCTAACCCCCGTCAGTTTGCCCTCAAGGTTTTCAATTTGCTCTTTTACCTGTTGCCAGTATTTATTGTGCAACTTCTGAAACTCGGGGTCATCGTCGTAAGGGGCAAATAATAACGGCGCAAAAATCAACCTCCGGCCTTTTTGGAATTTTTCGGCCTCGGGTTTTTCTATCTTACCTAAATCTTGCGATTCTTTTTTCTCTTCTTCTTTTGCCATATCAAAAACAAACCTCCGTATCTTGTATTACATTCTATATTGTAAAGTGAAAAGGACTTTTTGGCAATGGAATTTGGGTTAAAAAGACAGCAAAAAAGGAAATACGATTCGAACAAGGGCTGCCTGCGGGTGAGTTTTGATATACCCGCAAGGCAGAAATAAATATCAAATTAAGGGCAAAGGGATAACAACATGCCGCTAAAGCAGTGTCGGAACATCTTTTCCGGCATCTTCTACCAGGCTTTCTTTAACAACCCTTTCGCCTTCCCGTTTTTTGACCGATTGAGCAAGCTCGGAGGCTTTAACGTAATAGCTGCGAACTTTAGCAACATCCGAAAGCTCGGAAAGAATAACGGTTACATCCAATAATCCCTTTTCTCGCGGGTAATCGCCGCTCCTGATAATCGCCTGAGAGGCAATTCTTCTTAAATGATCCCCCAATTCTTTAATCAGGTTCATATCCATTTCTTTGGTGGGAGCGGAAATCAAAAAGAGGGCGCGCCCCGATTCTTGAGGGTTGCAATCGATTGAAAGTTCTTTGACCGCCTCATCCATTGCCTGTAACCCCTTGTGAGACCTTTCTCCCCTTTTGTTAAAATCCGCCGACCAATCTCGCGGCAGAGTGATTAAGGGCAGTTTGACCTCCCCGTAACCGATAGCTGTCCAACCGCAAAGGGTTTGGATAATATCACCGGCATCCATAACCTTTGCGCCAATATGTTTATATTTCTTTTCTTCGCCGGCACACAACAAATCAAAGAACGGCTCAACAATGAGCCTGTTGATTTCGTAAATGTTGTTTTTGAGCGAGAAATCTTTTTTAATGTATCTTTGGTTATCGACCAAGATTACCGCATCGGCAATCGAATAAGTTGATTTAAGACAAACAGCGGTATTGTAAACTGCCATTTCTTCGGCAGTTTCTTCGTGTTCAAAGGGTAAAACAAGAATTGTATAAACCGGCTTATCGACAAATCTTTCTTTAAGCACATTGGCGATAATCGGAATAGCGCCGGAACCGGTACCGCCGGCAGTTGAGCTGACAAGTAAAAAGGCATCGGCTTCGTAAAGGTCTTTGGTGGTTCTTAGAGCGTCCATAATCTTATCGGCATCCGCTCTGGCAATTTCAGCGCCCAGTTCATTTAACTTGGCAACACCGTGCCCTCGCGTTTTCCCGACACCGATTAAAATTCTGTGTTGATGATCTGCCTTGATTGTTCTGACAGTAGCCATATCCGCCGTATTGGTATTTACCGCAAAGGCATCAACAATTACATCGATGTTCCGCATCTCAACGGCACGCTTACCCATACGAGCAAATTCATCGGCAATTCTGCCGCCGCATTGTCCCAATCCAATCACAATTAATTTCATTTTTTGCCTCCTTTGAACCGAAGCCCGGAAACCTTAATGCATACCTATATTATAGGATAACCAAGGGGGTTTGCAATAGTATTTAGCCTCAAAATCAACTATTATTGAATACTTGCAAAATAAGGGCACAAATCGGATAAAACACATAGACCGCATTTCGGTTTTCTGGCAATACAAACGGCACGCCCGTGCTCAATTAACAGATACGAAAAGGAACCCCATATTTCACGTGGCACCATTTGCATCAGGTCTTTTTCAATCTTAACCGGATCGTTGTTCTGGGTTAATCCCAGTCTTTGGGAAAGCCTCCTGACGTGGGTATCAACGGCTATTCCGTCCCTTATTCCGAAGGCATTGTAAAGTACAATATTGGCTGTCTTGCGGGCAACGCCGGGGAGGTTAACCAGCTCTTCCATTTTTGAAGGAACGTTGCCGTTATATTGTTCAAGGATAATTTTAGCGGACGCAATAATGTTTTTGGCTTTGTTACGATAAAAGCCGGTTGGTTTTATATCCTGTTCAAACTCGAAAATATCGGCCGAAACATAATCTTCAATCGTTTTATATTTTTTAAACAGCGCAGAGGTTACCCTGTTTACGACTGCATCGGTACATTGTGCCGAAAGAATGGTTGCGATTAACAGCTCCAAAGGGGAAGAAAAGTCCAAAGCAATCTCTGCCTGCGGATACTGTTTGTTAAGTCGCAAAATTATTTCATCGACATTATCGGAGTTTATCATTTAGTGTGCGGTTTCGCTTTCAAAAACAAACCCACACACCCTACCGGACACTCGCAAACCTGATAGCGGTTAACCGCGTCTTTCGGGCATGTTAAGGTTTTTTAAACTGATTCTTATTGATTAGGAAAACGGATAAGCTTAGGCTTTACCAATCTTAAACATCTTGGTGTTGCACACGGGGCAAACACCTTGAGTCGCCGGTCTGCCATTCTTCATTGTTATGGCTTTCGGATCTTTCATCTCTCTTTTTTCTCGGCATTTTACGCAATATCCCTGCATATCGGTGCCTCCTTTATTATTAGATTCAATGCTAGGATAACCCTTGCATAGATTGTTGTCAATAGCTTTTGGGTTATTTTGAAGCTAATTTTTTAGATTAATCTCTTTTCAACAGCTTCCCAACGAATATTTTTAAAAAAGGCTTCGATGTAATCCATGCGTTTCAAGCCGTAATCAGTGATAAAGGCATGTTCAAAAACATCCATAACAAGTATCGGGCTGCAACCGGCAAAATGCCCGGTTTCATGCTCGTTTATCCATTGATTAAAAAGCCTGCCGCTGGTGTTGTCTTGGTATAAAATAACCCAGCCGATACCGCGCATCGCACCGGTAGCCTTAAAATCTTTCTCCCAGTTCGCATAACTGCCGTATCCCTCTTCGATTGCTTTTACCGCTTTTGGATAGTCGCTGTATTTATCTTTACCGCCGAGATTATCAAAATAATATTCATGCAAACGCATACCGTTAAATTCAAAACCCATACGCCTTTTTAGTTCGGCATATTCGGGGGTTGCGGCTTTTTCTTCATTTAACATGTTATCCAGTAACTGCATCAGTTTATTGGTGTTATTGACATACCCCTGATAGAGTGTGAAGTGGTTTTTTAAAAGCGTTTCGCTAAAACCTTCCATTCCGATTAAAGCGCTGTAATCGTTTGCCGAGTAATTCATATTGGCCTCCTTAAAGTATAATCTTATCCATTATAATACATTTAGGCTCTTATTTTTAATTAAAAGGGTAAATTTCCGCTTAATTTCTGTTATAATCTTATGGTAAAGCATTATCGGGAGGTTCTAAAATGTATGATACGATTATTATCGGTGCAGGCCCGGCGGGGATAGCGGCAAGTGTTTATGCCGCCAGAAAAAAATTAAACGCCTTATTAATCAGTACCAATATCGGCGGGCAAATCAATACCACCTGGGGCATTGAGAATTATATCGGTTATCATTTTATTGAAGGACCGGAGCTAATCGAAAAGTTTAACACCCAACTTGCTACCTACCCTATCGAGCAGAAAATCGGCGTTAAGGTCGTTGAGATTCAAAAAGCGGAGAGCGGCTTTTCGGTTATTACCGATGAAGAAAAAACCTATCAAACCAAAACTTTAATATACGCCACAGGCAAAAAACCGTACAGGTTAAATGTTCCCGGAGAAGAAAAGTTTACAGGTAAAGGCGTCACCTACTGCGCAACTTGCGACGGACCTATTTTTGCCGAAAAAAGAGTGGCGGTTATCGGCGGAGGAAATTCAGCCATCGGCGCCGCTTTGGATTTATCCAAATATGTCTCCCATATTGATTTGATATCACTTTCACAATTATCCGCAGATAGTGTTTTAATCGATAAATTGGCCAATGTAAAACAGTTAACGCTGCACCTTGAACATAGGGTTAAAAGCATTGAAGGCGAAAAGTTTGTTAATGCTTTAGTGATTGAAGACATTAATACCCGGGAGATTAAAAAGCTGGACGTTGAAGGTATTTTTATCGAAATCGGGCTTATCCCCAATTCGGAACTGCTGGGCGATATCGCCAAGTTAAACGAATGCGGCGAAGTTATTGTTGATTGCGTCGGAGCAACCGAAATTGCCGGGCTGTATGCCGCCGGAGACGTTACCAATACCCCCGAAAAACAAATTGCCGTTGCCGTCGGCGAGGGCGTTAAAACCGTACTGCAAGCACACCGTTATTTACAAAAATTAAAGGATTAGTGTTTGAGTTTGTAATTTTTTAATCGCAACGAGTTGGATACAACCGTAAGCGAACTGAGTGCCATCGCAAACGCCGCCAGTATCGGGTTTAAGAAACCGTATTCCCCAAAGGCAAATTGTAAACCGGCCGGTACCGTACCGTTACCAAAAAAGAGATACAAAACACCCGCCGCCACCGGTATCAGAATTACGTTGTAGCCGAACGCCCAAAACAAATTCTGTTTAATTGTTCTCATCGTTCGTTTGCTTAGCTCAATCGCTCCAACCACCCCGCTTAAGTCACCGTGCATTAGCGTTATGTCACCTGTTTCCATTGCAATATCGGTTCCCGTGCCGATGGCAATCCCGATATCGGCCTGCGCCAATGCCGGGGCGTCATTGATTCCGTCACCAACCATGGCAACCACTTTCCCCTGCTTTTGCAATTTACCGACTTCATCTGCTTTATGTTCGGGAAGAATTTCGTATTTCACGTTTTTAATCCCGACTTGCCGCGCAACGGTTTCGGCCGCACGGCGGTTATCTCCGGTAAGCATTGTTACTTCAATCCCCATCGATTGCAATTTCTTGACCGCTTCAATAACCCCCGGTTTAATTGTATCCGATAATGCAATCACCCCTGCCGGGCTGCCGCCAACGGCAACAAACATGGTTGTTTTACCTTCTTCCCAAAAGATAGCGGCTCTTTTTTCAAGCTCGGCTGAAATAATTCCGTTATCTTCCATGAGTTTAATATTACCGACCAGGATTCGCTTTCCATCAACTTCGGCCTCAATACCGTGCCCGGGGATTGCATTAAATTGCGCAACCGATAAAAGCGCTGTCCCTTTTTGTTTGGCATTCCCGACGATTGCTTTTGCAAGCGGATGTTCTGAGTTAGTCTCCGCCGAGGCCGCCAGTTGCATCAAGTTCTCTTCCGAAAAGCCCTCTAAAGTAATTATATCGGCAACTTTCGGTTGGCCCAATGTTATCGTTCCGGTCTTATCCAGAAGAACACTGTCAGTTTTATGCGCCCTTTCCAATTTTTCCGCATCCCGAATTAAAATACCGTTCTCGGCGCCCTTACCGGTACCGACAATAATAGCAGTCGGGGTTGCCAAGCCCAAAGCACACGGGCAAGCAATTATTAATACCGCCACAAAGTTTAAAATGGCATAAGTCAAAGCCGGAGACGGGCCGACAATAAACCAAATTAAAAATGTAACCGTGGCAATTAAAATCACCGCCGGCACAAAATACATTGCGATAACATCCGCCAGCCTTTGAATCGGCGCTTTAGAGCCTTGCGCCTGCTCAACAAGCCGAACTATTTGAGAAAGGGTGGTATCGGCTCCCACACGTGTAGCTTGAAAACGGAAACTGCCGGTTTGATTAACGGATGCACCGACCACTTCATCCCCGACTTTTTTATCAACGGGAATACTTTCACCGGTAATAATTGATTCGTCTATCGTGGAAAAGCCTTCCGTAATAATACCGTCAACAGGTATATTTTCCCCCGGGCGAACTATAATTATATCGCCGACAAGCACTTCGTCCACCGGAATCTGCAGCTCTTGCCCGTTGCGGATAACGCCGGCGGTTTTCGGTTTTAGGTTAATCAGTTTTTTAATTGCCTCCGATGTTCTGCCTTTGGCTCTTGCTTCTAAAAATCTCCCCAGAAGGATTAAAACAATAATCATCGCCGAGGTATCAAAATAAAGATTCGGTTCAATTACGCCGCTAATAAAGGCGGAAGGTATCAGCACCGCCGCCATACTGTAAAAATAGGCAGCCGATGTGCCAACCGCAACCAAAGTATTCATATCGGCGGATTTATGCTTTAAAGAGGCCCAGGCGCCCTGATAAAACCTTTTTCCGGCCCAAAACTGAACCGGCGTTGCAAGCGCCCACAACAAATACGGTTTACCTGTAAAAGAAGGCAGAAAACTCAGAATCAAAACAGCAACACCCAATATTGCCGCACCGATTAAGGTGTTTCTTAAACTTTTGGTTTCGCGGTTAGAGATACTGCTGATGTCTTCAGGGCTTTCCTGCTCTTCGGGAACTTCAAAACCGATATCCCTGACAGCTTTTTTCAGATTCGCCAAACGGACATTTTCCAAATACGTAACGGTAGCCCGGCCGGTTGCCAAGTTTACATTTGCGGAAATAACGCCCGGAACGGCGCTGATTGCCCTTTCAACACGCGCAACGCAAGAAGCGCACGACATGCCTTTAACCGAAAAGGTTGTTTTTGAGACAGACGACACAAACCCCAATTTTGTAATCACATCGGTAATTTCGGCAATACTGACCTTATCGGGGGCATAATTTAATATCGCTTTCTCCGAAGCAAAGTTCACCGAGGCATTCGATACACCGGGTAAGTTCGATAATGCCTTTTCCAAATTGGCTGCGCAATTAACGCAGGACATCCCGCTAATTTTAATTACAGCCCCGGCCGAATTATTTTTTTGCGATTCCGTATTCATTTTTTTACCTTTAAATTATCCGATATCTTTTTTGATTTGTTCGTATTCCTCTTTGGTTATCTCGCCCTTGGCATATCTTTCTTTAACAATATCAATTGCGCTGTTCGAGCTTACGGATTTTCCGGATCTTATAAGTTTAGCTACCGCCCAAATAACGAGAACGATAATACCAATCCAGAAAACTACAATCATCGCCCAATATACAAATATTGTTGAAAATATAACTCCGTTACCAACCATTTCTCCCCTCCCAAAACAAGACCTTATAACAATTATAAAACCC
Organism: Dehalococcoidales bacterium; assembly: GCA_041656115.1. Classification (NCBI taxonomy): domain Bacteria; kingdom Bacillati; phylum Chloroflexota; class Dehalococcoidia; order Dehalococcoidales; species Dehalococcoidales bacterium. The sequence goes on from JBBAED010000002.1 coordinate 198,650, forward strand.
AAAGGAAGAGTTCGCAAACAAAATATAAATTTGGCGCATTTTTAAAGCAAAATACGCACTTAGCATTGTTTCGAATCAGAACATGGTGTAAAATCATCGGCGTGGAGGCTTAATTGCGTAAAAAAAGGCATTTACATACCGCACCGCCAATAGACGGCGAATGCTACATCCGGCATATGACCTTGGATGAAGCTATGCCAAAACTTGAAGAATTTATAGATGATGCCTTTATGGCAGGCGCTATCGTAATTAAAATTGTCCACGGAAAAACGGGCGGAACCCTTAGAAACGCCGTTCACAGCAAATTAAAAACCCATCCCCTGGTGAAATTATATCGACTGGGAGAATCCTACGAGGGCGGAGAAGGGGTTACAATTGCAGAGCTTTATCGCAAGTAGTTCCGCCAGCTTTTTTAATGCGCTAACTTAATCTAATGCCGGGCTTTTCTTCTGTTATTGAAAGTAACCGGCGATTTAAGCTATAATGTTGTGTCCGCGGTGGGTGTGGCCTAGTGGTTAAGGCGTCAGGTTGTGGCCCTGAAGATCGAGGGTTCAAATCCCTCCACTCACCCCATCCCTTCTTTAGCTAGTCTTTTTTCTCGCCTAAAATCACCGCAACTTACCCAATACCCGACCGTTTTTAACAATATTTGCGTAGTTATAATATGAAGTCAATACTTTGACGCTGCCCGTATTGCAAAGTATAATAGTCGAGAATGAAAAAAGTTAGATTAGCGGATTATTAAACAATTTAAATACTGATTCCCAATAATGCGCCCGTAGCTCAGCGGATAGAGCACTGGTCTTCGGAACCAGGTGTCGTGGGTTCGAATCCCCCCGGGCGTGCCATTCAAACACCAAATTTCAAATGCAAAGAGAAAAAATATGACTTATAATTTTACGGAACTTACCGAGTTGTACAAATCAATTGTTTCGGTTGTAACAAGAACCGACGACTACTTCGACACCGATGAATTTAAAAATTTGGAAAAAGCGAACGCAACTGCCTGCGAAAATATCCAGCAGGCATGTAAATCCCTGATTAAGTTACTACAGGGCGAGACAAGCCTGGAAGGCAATGCACTCCCCGACATTAGGGGGAGAATCGGATTTTATAATCGTTTACTTAAAAAACAATCCAAGATACTCTTACCGCTAAACATATCAAAAGAAGCGGACAGCATTATTCAAAGCACCTTCTTGCTTGGGCTTACAAGCCATTTATACCTCTATGACAACCCTTCCCGTAACGGGTTTAAGGAAGTTGACGCCGCCGCTGTAGTTACCGATTTGGCGCCGCGTTTAATGTCTTCCAGTAACAAAATGAGAAAATACAACAGGAAGTTAAATACCATCCCAATTTTGATTTTTGAAAACTACTTTGAAGAAAAAATTGAACCCTTGCTTAAAGAAAAATTGAATTTCGGCTTTTTACGATATACCATCGCCCGCAATTACTTTACGAACCTCTTTTTCGGCGGGGCACGCTTTGGTGAGATGATGGATAACGAAACGCGCATGGTATAGCTATACCGCAACAAACAACACCGAACCCTACCCCAAAAGATAGGCCTTCGGCGTTTTATAACAGCAAGATAATTAAAGAGGTCGGTTTTTGAAAAACCGTTACAAAGTTTTAGGGCTTGCCTTAACCGTAGCCGGAATTATAGCGGCGCCGGTTTTCTATTTTTTTACGCTGTCCGTACAGCTGACCGCCGTTGCACTATCATCCGCGATACTGGGGCTGGCTTCCTTCTTTTTAGCCGATACCGCATCTAAAGCAAAAGATAAAGAACAACCGGACTCAGAAAGCACCGAAGATTTCACCTTAAAACCGGCCGGTAAATTTATTTTGTTTCTGGCGGTTGCATTTGGTTTGGCAAATGCCCTACTGACCTTCGCAAAGCAGGAAGATATCGCCATTTATTTTATCGCCAATGCAGCAATCTATTTAATAGCGGCCCTGTTTTATATCCACATTAACCCCAAAGCAAAACCCGCCTTAAACAATTTAAGTGTGGTTATCTTTAGCGCATTCCTGACAATTGTGGCTTGGGAAGTTATTGACCTGTTTCGGTGATTGGGGGGATAAGGGAGAGAGCGAGGATAACACCGTAGAGATTCACGAATAGAAAATCAAGGACTAAGGCAAATACCAAAACTTATGTCGTAAAGATTGGTCTGCCCTACTGTTTGGTCGTCTCCGTCGGAATATTATCATAAGTATACCCCCCACACCCCCTAGAAAAGGATTTTTATCCGGACAGAATAGGCACTGGTTCTTTCGCACGTAGCATTCTGTATGTCTTTCGGGTTATAATTATTCGTCCCGTTATCACCATTGTTGTTCCAGTCATACTGGTTTGTTTGATTTAAAGGAGGTCTTTGCTTATGATTGTAAAGGGACTTTCCACCAAAGCCATACAAATATTCTCCATTCTGGTCCTGATGATACTTGTCGCCACACTACTGCCTGCCTGCAAAGACGATTTTACAATTTCATCAGGCTCGAAAACGACAACATCAGGAACAACGACATCCAAAGCCACATCAACAAAATCCACCGGCACTTTGGCCAATACTACCAGTAACATTGTATCAGGCAAACTGGGTGAAGAGCACTCCGTTACACTTAATAATGAAGTAACAGTTATAATTCCGGCAAACACTTTTTCGGCGGAGACAAAAATTGAAATTAATAGTGTTGAGCAGCCAACAGCGCATGAATTTGATGGATTTTTGCCAATAAATCAATATGAAATTACCTCCTCTTCCGGTGGCGAATTGGGCGGAGAGGTTGAAATAGAATTTGCTTATGACCCATCTTTGCTCAACGAAGAGCTTGAAATATCTCAACAACTGGCAGTAGCTTATTACGATGAAGAATACGGTGCATGGCAGGAGGTGGACTTTACAGTTGATGAAAGCAGGTCTGTTTTGGCAATAAAAACCTCCCACTTTAGCCTTTGGTCGCTATTTGGCTTCGATAGTAAATGGGTTACATCAACATTGCCAGGGTTTACTATCTATTTTAATAAAGATGTAGACGCCCCTCCAATCGGCTCAATTGTTTCAGGAGAACCAATTTATGAGTATGCCTCAATTGTCCGGACAGGTTTATTTGATGCCAGCAAGGCTTACAGAGAATTGGGGTTTAAAATGCCCGAACATACCAAGGTTTATATCGACAAATGGGGCTCAGATAAAGAAGCAGAATGGGGCTGGTTTTCTAAAAACATAGAAATCCCAATAACTTATATCGATGAACAAGAATTGCTTAAAACAGCAGCCCATGAACTTTTCCACGCTGTGCAAAACCAATATGTCACTTTTGCCACCATGGCTGCCAATCGTTGGTTTATGGAGGCAACTGCCGACTATGCCGCGGCTCATATTGCTACTTCTTACGGCTTATCTGATAAATTACCCTATAACTACCTCCGAACGGGGCTCGCAAGCAGCTCAACCTTTCATATGTATCAAAGCGCACATTTTATTAAGTTCCTGGTTGATAAAGGCTTCAGTTTTAAAGAACTTTTTGTAAGCGTCATGGAAGGCAGCGGAAACGCATTGGAAAACCTGAACAAATACCTGATTTCCAATGGCTCTTCACTTCCGGAAATGTATGAAAATTTTGCCTACGACGTTATATTCACAAATAGAATTAATACTCCTGCACCAGACCCCGATGTTTATAATGGCATTGCTTCACCTCGCTCGGAGTTTAACCTGATAGAATCAGGGAAGAATGAACTGATAAAGGTCAGCGGTGGTTATACTACGGCATTGTACGGTGTATTCCTTAAAGGAAACCCCAACTTGACCTATGATATTTCTGTAAGTGCAATTGAGCCGACTTCGGGCGTAAAGGTACTTTACGTTCTGGCAGAGGGCCCCGGTAAATTGGATGTCACTCAAGGCGGAGTCCTTTCGCACATACCTGAAGAAATAACAGTAAGTGGTGATAGTTATATTTATTTTTTGGTTACCAATATTGCCCCGTCTGATGGCTATGTGACAGTTGTAATTGGCAAGAAAATGGTTACTTCACATTCTAACGAACGCTCATCGGTTCTAGTTTATAATAAAGAATTTGAGATTGATGTCTCTCTTAGTATAAGCGCTAGTCAGCCTTTTAGTATTAGCGAGGCGGAGGGCATTACCGGTGAAATATTATATGTGTATATGTATTTTGAAGAAATTGATAAAAATATCGTGATAGACGCTGAAGTGCTCGTTGGCGATCCGATTCCTGTCCATGGCGAGCGGCCGGGTTACGAATATGCAATAAAGAAAAAGTATTGGGGATATGACGGCGAAATGGAAACAAGCACACAATTAATACTTTCTCCGGACAAGCCCAATGCATCTCTTGACTACGGTATAATTATAGGGCTTTTTGACAAAGAACTGGGAAAATTTACGACGCAAGAGCATGGAGCCACATTAGTTGTCATCAAAATTTCAACGGCAAGACAATAATTCGAACATATGAGGTTTTAGCATGCTTAGGTTAATTATGTAGCCTGAGCATGTTGTATTTTGCCAACTCCGGCGGTGACCCGGTATTGGTTTTTGGGGAACTGGAATCATCATTTTTCATCGAGATGTTGTCATTGGGCTTACAACTGCCGTTGGCATTTGGACAGAAACGAACAAGACATCCTCGCCACTAAACGCCTTGAACTCGAAAGTAGTCTTTCAGACAGAAAGGTTACGCTAGCTGATACCAAAATCGTCAAAAGTTACATTGAAGATCTACGAGCGCTTTTGGATTCCGGCGAGATGACCGAAAGAAGAGCTTTTATCGCAAGCTTTGTTAAAAGCGCAACAATTAAAAGAGAAGAAGCTCACATTGAATACACGATACCCATACCAAAAGGCGAGGTAAATATGAAAAATACGGTTCTCCCTACAGTACACTATGGTGGGCGGTAATGGATTTGAACCAATGACCTCTGCGATGTCAACGCAGCGCTCTAACCAACTGAGCTAACCGCCCCAATGTGAGGACAAATAATTTTACTAATTATAACCGATATGGCAAAAAAACTCACCTAGTCGTTACAGGTACCGTAATCCTTTTTGGGTATTACTGTTTTAGTAATTATGGCGGCGGTAACACATTTTACGGCATCGCCCGCCAGAAAAGGAATAACCCCCATTGTAAACAAAGGAATAATACCGAACGATGTACCGGTAACTGCCTTCAGCCATAAAGCAAGCCATATAATTCCGGGTACATAGATAAGAACAGCAGAAGCAAGCATCATTACACCGAGCATGCTAAGAAAATATCTGGATTTAATATATTTATCGGTTACGTAACCGATAAACAGAGCCGCTAAAATAAACCCAATCAGGTATCCGCCGGTAGCTCCCAGCCCGCTGGTCCAACCGGTAAACCAAGGCACACCTGCCACGCCCAAAACGGCATAGATTGCCATACTGGCACCGCCCCAGCGTCTGCCAAGCAAAACACCGGCAAGCAGCACGGCAAGTGTCTGTCCGGTAATAGGAACCGGGCTCCACTCTACGAACACCCTCACTTGAGCAAGCAAACCAGTCATTACCGCCATGGCAACAGCCATAACGAGCTTCATCGGAATGCTTAAATTATAGCGCCATTCAAAAATATTATATCTTGTTCTATCAATTGCTGATACTAATTGCATTTAAACCTCCAGAATTAAGGTTATACGCCGGGCTTCTTAACACCGACTAGGGATATCTCAATATTTTTCCCGCAGTTCGGACAATTCAATAACAATATTGCCGGCTGGCTCATAACCCTTTCGATTGCAGCTGACACCATGCTGTCGATATCATCAAGGCGGCGATCTATCATATCAAGACGACGCTCCAGCTTATCTATGCTTTCAGCCAGTTGTTTGGTATCGCTCTGGTTATCTTTAGCCAATTTATAACCTCAAATATTCGGTAAACTCGGTAAATAAAACAGGGTAATTATAAGTGACAAAGGCCAATATGTCAAAAAATTAAGCCGATATCTATTGCTTTGGGGGCACCCGTATCATATACTGGACTTAGAAATATCAGACAAGGAGGTGTGAAATGTCTGAGATTAAAGTCGGCGTTGTTTCCGATTTCTTCGCCCGCCCCGTTGTTGCCGGAATCGAACTTTCGGATAAACTAAGTGTCGGCGACACAATACGAATCAAAGGACACACAACGGAAATGGAATTGGTTATCTCTTCAATGCAACTCGACAACAACTCCGTTGAATCCGCCAAAGCCGGCGAATCGGTCGGCATCAAAGTCTCCGAACGTGTTCGCCCGGGCGATACGGTCTACAAAGTTATTTAACGCCTTTTATTAATCCAATTCCTTAAGTAAATTGGCCATTTCAATGGCGCTTGAAGCTGCGGAAAAGCCTTTGTTACCCATCTTAGTGCCTGCTCGTTCGATTGCTTGTTCCAGGTTATCTGCGGTAATGACTCCGTTTATCACCGGCAGCCCGGTATCCAAGGCAACCTTAGCAATGCCCTTGGTGAACTCTGACGCAACATAATCAAAATGGGGGGTCCCGCCCCGTATAATGGCACCCAAACATATAACAGCATCATATTTCTGCGATTTTGCCATTTTAAGGGCTACGAGCGGTATCTCAAATGAACCGGGGGCCCATGCCACATAGATATCATCTTCGGCAACCTCGTGTCTTATGAGCGCGTCTTTGCAGCCGTCAAGTAATTTACTCGATATAAACTCGTTAAAACGCGAAACAACAATTCCGAACTTAAGGCCTTTGCCAAGCAGCATCCCTTCAAAACTTTTGTTCATTACAGCCTCCAACAATTTTAATGCCGTTTATTAATCCAATAAATGGCCCATTTTTTCTTTTTTGGTATCCAGATAGCACTTGTTGTACGGGTTTGATTTTATAACTATCGGCACCGTTTCGACAACCTCCAGCCCGTAGCTTTCAAGCCCAACCACTTTTTTCGGATTATTGGTTAACAAGCGAATCTTATTTAATTTTAAATCATTAAGAATCTGCGCCCCGATACCGTAATCTCTTAAATCGGCGGGGAAACCCAAAGAGAGGTTTGCTTCAACGGTATCCATTCCGTTATCCTGCAATTCGTAAGCGCTTATTTTATTGTGAATCCCAATCCCGCGCCCCTCTTGTCTCATATACAGAAGCACCCCGCGTTTTTCTTCGGCAATCATTTTGAGCGCCACGCTTAATTGTTCCCCGCAATCACAACGTAAACTGCCGAAAACATCACCGGTAAGACATTCGCTGTGGACCCTTACCAGCATCGGTTCATCGCTTTCCATATCTCCCATCGTCAGCGCTATATGTTGATCGACATCCAAATCGCTTTTATAGGCAAGGATTTTAAAATCTCCATAAATAGTGGGCAGCTTTGCCTCAGCCATACGCCTCACTAATTTTTCATGCCTGCGTCTGTAAGCGATTAAATCGGCAATGGTCACTATTTTAATTCCGTACTTATTAGCCAATTCTTTAAGCTCGGGTAACTTTGCCATCGAGCCATCTTCGCTCATTACTTCGCATATTACACCGGCCGGATAAAGACCTGCCATTTTAGCCAAATCGACAATTGCTTCGGTGTGGCCGGCTCTGACAAGCACCCCGCCTTCTTTGGCTCTTAGCGGAAAAACATGCCCGGGGCGGGCAATATCCGAAGGTTTGGTCTCCGGATTTAAGACAGCCTTAATAGTTTCAGCCCTGTCTTTTGCCGATATTCCGGTTGTTACCCCGTGCCTGGCTTCAATTGATACGGTAAAGGCGGTAGCATGTCTGGAAGTGTTATGAGATACCATCATCGGTATTTCCAATTCATCCAAACGTTCGCCTTTAATCGGTAAACAAACAAGCCCACGCCCGTATTTCACCATAAAATTAACGGCTTCGGTCGAAATTTTTTCGGCCGCAATTGCTAAATCGCCTTCGTTTTCACGGTCTTCGTCATCAACAATAATAACAAATTTACCGTCTTTTATATCTTGAATTGCTTCATCAATAGTTGAAAAAACCATGTTTTCCTCGTTTAAAATAAGACTATCCCGCAGATAAGAAACCGTTTTCCTGCAGAAAATCAAACGTGATGTTACTGTCGGGGACACCCCTGTTTTTGAACTGAACCATATATTTTGCCAAAACATCGGCTTCTAAATTCACCAAATCCCCAACCTTGCGGTTAGACATAGTGGTATTTTCCATCGTGAAATTAACGATAGAAACATCAAAAGACGAATCGGTTCTGTTGGTCACCGTTAAGCTGATTCCGTCAACGGTAATTGAACCCTTTTCGACAACATAGGTCATCACTTCTTGAGATGTTTGGATATTAAAAACGTAAGCGCCGCCTTCGTCTTTAATAGAAACTATTGAACCGGTCGCATCAACATGCCCCTGAACCAAATGCCCGCCCAACAAACCGTCTAACGTTAATGCGCGCTCAAGGTTAACTTCGTCGTTTTTTTTAAGCAGTTTCAGGGTTGTCCTTTTTAAGGTTTCCGGCATTACATCAACGGTAAAGGTGTTTTCGGTAAACTCGGCAACAGTCAGACAAGCGCCGTTAACCGCAATACTTTCACCCGGCTGCATATTTTTGGTAACCTTCCCCGCAATAACCGTAATCCTGTTACTGTTGGGTGCTATTTCTTTTATAATACCAATTTCTTGGACAATTCCCGTAAACATAGCGTCATTCCTCTACATAGCCCATAAACATAATATCTTTGCCAAACTGCTCTTCACGCAAATTCTTAAGCTTAACCGCATCCATAATCTTTTCCACACCCTTGCCGCCGATTGCGGTTTTAGCTTTACCGCCGCCGATGATTATCGGCGCTACAAAAGCAACAACTTTATCAACCAATTTCTGGTCAAAGAGTGAACCAAAAAGGATACTGCCTCCCTCAACCAAAACACTCATAATTTGCCGCTTACCCAATTCAACCATCAGTTTTTCCAATTCGATGTAGTCGTCTTCCGACGGGATTTCTAAAATCTCGGCTCCGACATTGCGGTAGGCTTCTTTTTCTTGTTCGGTTGCTTTTCTTGCTATTACAATTAAGGTTTTACCCGGCTCCGTAAAAACCTTGGCCGTTACCGGGGTTTGAACCATTCCGTCAATTATTATTCTTAGCGGCTGGGTTTTCGCCGTCCCGCCCCTGCCGCTGCCGCATCTGGCGGTAAGCTGCGGATCGTCTGCCAGCACCGTTTTTACGCCTGCCATAATTGCATCGTGTTTATAACGCAAATTGTGGACAAAATGCCTCGATTCTTCTCCGCTAATCCATTTCGAATCACCGGTAAATGTTGCAATTTTGCCATCGAGACTCATCGCATACTTTACAGTAATAAACGGCAGTCCGGTAAGTGTGTATTTGATATACGCTTCATTAATTACCCTTGCCTTTGCTTCCTGTTCGCCCAGGAACGTTTTAATGCCGACATTTTCAAGAACATCTCTGCCTTTGCCGTTTACAAGGGGGTTCGGATCAAGCATGGCGATATGAACCTCGGTGATTCCGGCTTCAATAATGGCGGTTGTACAAGGCGGAGTACGTCCAAAATAATGACAAGGCTCCAGGGTAACATACATCACCCCGCCGCGCGCATTCTCCCCTGCCTGTTCCAACGCCACAATTTCGGCGTGCGCAGAACCGGGGGGCTGTGTATATCCGCTCCCGACGATTTCGTTATCTTTGACTATAACGGCACCGACAGCCGGGTTCGGGCTGGCCTGCCCCAACGCCAACTTTGCCATTGACAGTGCTTGTTCCATATATTCCATAGTACCATTCTAGCATTCTCTTTTTTATAAGTGCAAACACCGCAGAAATAAAGCGCTGTTTTGCAGGTTTTTCTCCCCTAAACAATACACTAAGCCATTATAAAAGATATTTAAGGGTTTCAAAAAAGTTAAGGGGCACGATTATTTCGTGCCCCTTTAAGAAAACAGATAAAACGATAATTAAATTATTGAGTAAACAGCTTGAACGGTTACGGAAACGGTTAACTCTCCGGCACTGATTGCGGTACCTTTAGAGCCATCTGCTTCAAGCCATCCCATATCTTGCCTGTCAATTGAATAATAATTAGTGCTTTCGCTAATACTAATCGGCTTACCGACTTTGACTCCGGCGGTTTTTGCCAACTGGGCGGCCTTATCTTTAGCTTTAGTCATGGCTGCTGCGCGTGCGGTGTCATAATAAGCATCCGGATTTTCAATTGCAAAACTAACACCGTTAACAACCGCGTATTCCCCACCGGCAGAAACAGCGTCATCAATAATATCCCCGATTGCATCCATATTTCTTATTTTAACTTTTACCATATTTTCAATACTGTACCCGGCAAACACGCTTTCACCGTTAACCCAATCCCAGACGGGCTGTATGTTATATCGAATCGTTTGAATATCTTCCTTGGCAACTTTGCGTTTATCCAAAGCGCCAACAACAGCAGCCATTGATTGTGTCGCCTGTTCCTGCGCTTCGGCCAATGTCTTCATTCTCACCGAAACGCCGATATTAACCAAGGCAATATCCGGGGTAACTTTAACTTCACCGGTCGCGGTTACGGCAATACCAATATTTTGATTACTCTGGATATTGGACAAGACCTCACTCTCGGTATTGTCGTACATATCACAGCCGACAAAACCGATTATAAGCGGAATCAACAATACTAACGCACCAATAACCTTCAACTTTTTCATGGCATCTGCTCCTATCTCAAATATTTCTTGCTTCTTAAATTATACTGCTATGGCTATTAAACTGTAAAACGTTTGCAAGTGTTTGGCAAGCGGTATCAAATGGTTTATAATTTTGTTGTTTTGGAAAGTAATTTACCCGGTTCAAGCAGTACAAAAAACATGTTCCTCGAGTTTATCGGGATACTCGCGGTAGCGCTTGCCATTTTTTTACTGATTCAAACTTTTGCCACTAAAGCTATTGTAGACGGCTCCAGTATGGAACCGAGCCTAAGCCACGGGCAAAGAATACTTGTAAATAAGGTTTCTTATTTATTTTCCGGCCCCGACAGGGGTGATATTATTGTTTTCGACCCGCCCCTATCTTCGCAAAATGATTATATCAAACGTGTTATCGGGCTTCCGGGTGAATCTGTCGAGATAAAAGATGGAACTGTTTACATCCATCAGGCGGATGGAAATATAATTCCGCTTGATGAATCGTACATACTTGATGAACCTGTTTACAATTATAAAAGCGGCATAATCCCGGAAGGCTATTATTTTGTACTCGGTGACAACCGCAATAACAGCGGAGATTCCCATTTGGGCTGGTTTGTTCCGCGTAAAAACATTGTCGGTAAGGCCTGGTTTTCTTACTCTCCGCTATCGGATTTCGGGTTTGTGCAAAATTATTCCTTTGGGTGGTGATATGAACGCAGAAGAGATATTTAAAAAAGCGGGCGCTATTCTTGAGGGGCATTTCCTGCTAACCTCCGGGCTGCACTCCCCTGTTTACTGGGAAAAGTTCCATGTTTTACAACACCCCGGTTATACGGAGCAGTTATGTGAGATGATTAGCAAGCACTTTGCCGAATACGGAATCGAAACTGTGGCAGGCCCCACCACCGGCGGGATTATTTTGGCCCATGAAGTTGGCCGACAGCTTAAGATTCGAAGTTTGTTTGCCGAAAAAGAAGGCGATAAAAGGGCTTTCAGACGCGGGTTTGGAATAAAACCGGGCGAAAAGGTGCTGGTTGTGGACGATATCCTCACTACCGGGAAATCGGTCAGGGAAGTGCTTGATATTGTTCGAGAGGAAGGCGGAATTGTTGCCGGTATCGGTGTTTTGGTTGACCGCTCCGAGCAAGAACACGATTTTGGGGCGCCGCTTTTTAGCTGCTTGCGCTCAAAAACAATCAATTACCAACCGGAAAATTGCCCCCTTTGCACAGCGGGCGTTCCCCTTGTTAAACTCGGCACAAGCACCCAACCGCTAAAGTAAGGGTGCCAATCGGAAACCGATGTTAGCATGATAAAGGGATTTTTGCAATTGATTACCGCAGTTATCGGTTTTTCGGAAGCTTCTTAATTTAAATCGATAACTTATTAGGGAAGCGTCAAATTAGCAACGATGCAGCCAACTTTACTATCAACACCGTGTTTTTGCAGGCAGATAAATTGGATATGTTGGACAAAGTTGAGGCATTAAAAGAATATGCTGATGAATCTTCCGAAATTTAAAATATTAATTACGCCCTTCCGAATTCCTTTTCCAATTGTTTTTTGGTAATTTTAATCATCGATGTTCTGCCGTGCGGACATGCATGCGGGAGTGTCGCCTGTTCCATCAAGCGGATTAGTTCTTTCATTTCTTCCATTGTAAGCGTCTGTCCAAAACGCACTGCGCTATGACACGCCATTGTCGAAATAATATGTTCCGTTATATCGGCGCTTTTGTTTTCGGAAATTTTATCAATAAGCTCGTTAAGGGCAGATTGCCAATCTTTGCCGAACATTATTGCCGGAACGGCGCGAACCAAATAGGTTCTGTTTCCGAAAGGTTCGATATCAAAACCGTATTCCGCCAAACGGGTATAATTTTTGCTGAATATTGCATCCTGAGTAGGTAAAATCTCAATACTAACCGGATCCAATAGACCCTGTATCTCAACCCCCTGCTGCTCTTTTTGCTTGGTTATTTTTTCAAACATTACGCGTTCGTGTGCCGCATGTTGGTCGATAATATAGAGCCCCTCCGGTCCTTCAGCAATAATATAACTGACAGCCAGTTGCCCTAAGACACGCAGAACCGGTAACGATGACAATACCGCCGTTTCGGCTTCTTCTTCTAAAACCACTTTTAAATCCATATGGCTTTGCTCGGGCGGAATAATTATTTGCGACCGACCGCGATAAGCAGCGCTTATTTCCCCGACCTTAGGAACCGGCGCGGTATTTACAAGCGCTTGGCGAATTGCCCTTTGAAGCGCTAAATAAACATCGCTTTCTTTTTTGAAACGGACTTCGGTTTTTGTCGGATGGACATTGGCATCCACATCGGAAAAAGGAACCTCGATATTAATTACGGCAATCGGGTGCTTCCCGGTCATTAGCAGCCCGTGATAGGCTTCTTCGACCGCCCAAGTAAGGTTACGGTTGGCAACCCAACGGCGATTAACAAAGAGGCTGATATATTTACGGGCGGAACGGTTTATCTTAGGTGAAGCGACCATCCCGCTGATTTTAATTTCTGTGTTATCGGCATTATAAGCCGGTGTGTTATCAATTGTTAGCATACTTGAGGCGACTTCAACACCGTAAACGGCGTTAATGCTATCGATTAGATTTCCGGTTCCCGGCGTTTTTAAACTCTCGCGGCCGTCAATAAAAAGTGTAAAGCGCACTTCGGGATAAGCCAGCGCATATTGACTGACAACATTGGCAATATAACTGTTTTCGGTTGTTTTGGATTTTATAAACTTCAACCTGGCAGGAACGTTACGAAAAAGATTTTTGATTGCGATTGTCGTCCCTTGCGAACGCGCCTGTTTTTGCCGTTTAATAACCTCCCCTCCTTCAAGCTCGACAAATGTCCCGGAATCTTCGTCTTTGTATTGGGATGTTATTTCCACGTTTGAAACAGATGCGATACTGGGCAGCGCTTCTCCGCGAAACCCAAGGCTGGCACTGCTAAAGAGATCTTCAAAACCGGAGATTTTACTGGTGGCATGTCTTTTAAAAGCAAGTTCGATTTCATCGGAAGGAATGCCGCTGCCGTTATCGGTAACACTGATTAAAGATAAGCCCCCCGCAACAACATCAACCGTTATCTGTGTCGCCCCGGCATCCAACGAGTTTTCCACCAGTTCTTTTACAACCGAAGAAGCCCGTTCGACCACCTCTCCGGCGGCGATTTTATTAATAACCTCGTTTTTTAATACCTTTATCGCCATTTTCCGCTCCCAAAAACCGTTAAATAAATGTCAATAACGGCTTAAAACCAGCGCGGTAGATTCAAAACCGCCACAATAAACTGTTTCAGTCTATTGTTATGTAAAGAATATTACTCTACTTTTTCTAACTTCGCAAAGCTTAAAAGCAACCTTTTAATTCCAATATCGGGAAAAGCCACCGCAACTTCACTGTCGTTATTGACCGCTTTGGCGCTAATAACGGTGCCCTGCCCGAATTGGGCGTGTTTTACCTTATCGCCGGCTTTTAAAGCGGGTAAATCCCCGCGAGGTGCGGGTATCGGTTCGGGAATAATCGGCCTTCTGTCCCATGAATAGGCTTCGTTTCTTCCCGGCCTTTCCTGAGAGGATTGAGATTGCCCAAACCCGTTACCGCCGTTTTTAACCAAACTCGGAGGGATATCCTTTAGAAAACGCGAGGGACTGTTTACGGTACTGGCACCCATTAAATTACGCCTGAAAGCCCGCACAAGATAGATTTTTCTTTTGGCGCGCGTAATACCGACATAGCATAAACGCCGTTCCTCTTCCATTTGCGCCGGGTCATCAAACGAACGAATATGAGGTAAAATCCCCTCTTCCATCCCGACAATAAAAACAACCGGATATTCCAAGCCTTTAGCCTGATGCAATGTAATTAATGTTACCGCATCAATAACATCATCCAAGCCGTCAACATCCGATACCAGCGTAACCCCCTCAAGGAAAACTGCCAGCGCCTCTTCAGGGTCGTAATCGGCGTATTGCTTGGCAACCGAACGCAATTCCAAAACGTTATCCCATCTGTCTTCTTCATCGGTTAAATTCTTGATATAGGCTTTATAGCCGGTCTTTTCGACAAGCTTATCAAAAAGTTCGTCCAATTTTAATTGGCGGCTTAAATCTTCCAACTCGGAAATCGTATTATAAAACTCTGTAAGCAAACGCGCACTGCGGGCGTTAAACGGGGTATCGCTGTAATCCTGAGATGTCGCCAGCATTTTTAGGGCCTGATACTGGGAAATATGCAGCGAAGAAGCCCACTCGGTAAGCAAAGCAACAGTACGCTCGCCGATACCGCGCTGCGGAACGTTAATCACCCTTAATAAGCTAACACTGTCACGCGGATTATAAATCAGCTTAAGGTAAGCGATTATATCTTTGATTTCACGCCTTTCGTAGAAACGTGTTCCCGCTACCAGCTTATAGGGCGTGCCGTAACGGATAAAGGCTTCTTCCAGAATACGTGATTGAACATTGGTGCGATACATTACGGCACAATCCGAGAGCTTGGCTTCTTTATTCCTAAGCAGTTTCTCCACCTCGCGAACAACAAAAAGCGCTTCCTCCTGTTGTGTAAAGGTTTCAACGACTTCAATTTTGCAGCCCGGTTCATTATCCGTCCAAAGTTCGGTTTTCTTGCGTTGGCTGTTTGCCGAAATTACGGATGTAGCCGTGGCGAGGATATTCTTGGTTGAACGATAGTTTTGTTGCAGCATCACCACTTGGGCATCCGGAAAATCTTTTTCGAAATCAAGAATATTCCGAACATCGGCGGAACGCCACGAATAAATTGATTGATCGGGATCACCGACAACGCATATGTTGCGATACCCGCCGGCAATGAGTTTAACCAATTGATATTGAACCTGGTTGGTATCCTGGAACTCATCTACCATTATATGCAAATAGCGGCTGCGGTATTTTTCTAAAATATCAGGGTGTTTTTTAAACAGTTGCACCGTTTTCATTAAAAGGTCGTCAAAATCGAGGGCATTGCTTTTTTCTAACATTTGTTGGTATTTTTCATAGACCCTGGCAACAACCTCTTCAAAGTAACTGCCGCTGCGTTGGCCGTAGGCATTGGGGGTTAACATTTTGCTTTTCGCATTGCTTATATGCGAAAGGACAGCAGAAGCCGAAAATTGCTTCGGATCAATATTTAATGCTTCAAAGCATTTTTTGATTAGTCTGGTTTGGTCATCGGTATCATAAATTACAAAACTTTTTTCAACACCGATTGCCGCCCCTTCCTGTCGCAATATACGCACACAAATTGAATGGAAAGTGCCGATTGTAAGGTCTTTTACCGATGCGCTAACGAGCGTATTAAGACGGTTAATCATCTCTTTGGCGGCTTTATTGGTAAAGGTAACCGCCATAATACGGTGCGGGCTTACCCCGCAAACGCGAATTAAATAGGCAATGCGATGCGTTATAACGCGTGTCTTGCCGCTTCCGGGGCCGGCAATAATAAGCACAGGCCCATTAATGGCTTCGACGGCTTTTTTTTGTTCGGGGTTTAATGCGGAAAGTATATCCATAAGTTCGTTTATTATAACATGTGAGGGCAGCTAAGGTCATTTTAAGAATAAACGAAATTGACAAGCAAATAAAAAGATTATATTATATGCTTATATGCGCATATATGATTATACCGATGGGAGGCGATAATGCAAGATTTTATTAAAGCAACCAAGGCTCTGTCGGATGAAACCCGTCTTAGGATTATGAATATACTTTCGGTTAGGGAGTGCTGTGTCTGCGAGGTTATGCAAGCCCTGCAAATATCACAAACCAGAGCTTCCCGTAATTTATCAATATTATATGAAGCGGGATTTTTGACCCAAAGAAAAGAAGGGCTTTGGACGTATTATGCCATTGATACCGGATCGCCGACCAAAGAAAGAACCCTTTTTCGAGATGATATAGTTCAGGCGATTTCTCATATCTTTCAAGATAACCAAATAGGTGCAGAAGATACTAGGCGGCTAAAAAAATCGCAAAAACTATCCGCTATCTCTAATTCTGATTCAAAGAACAAATAAATGAACACTTTTATTAACTTACTGCAGGCCGGATGGGGCGGATTATTAGAGTATCTTTCAGCGCATGTTATAACCTGTCTTATTCCCGCGCTTTTTATAGCCGGAGCAATTGCAACCTTTGTTTCACAATCTGCAGTACTCAAATACTTCGGGCCCAAAGCCAATAAACCGGCATCTTACGGGGTTGCCTCTGTTTCGGGGGCGATATTGGCCGTATGCTCATGTACCGTGTTGCCCTTATTTGCCGGCATTTTTAAAAGGGGGGCGGGGCTGGGTCCGGCGATTGCTTTTCTTTTCTCGGGGCCGGCAATCAACATACTTGCAATCGTATATTCCGCAAAACTGCTCGGCTGGGATATCGGTATCGCCCGAATTATAGCCGCCATTGTATTTTCGGTTGTAATCGGTTTAATTATGGAGCTTATATTTCAAAAGAAAAACCCGAACGGAAATGATAATCTTTTCCCGAAGCCGGAATCGGAACCGACAGGTAAAACTATATGGCAGCAGATTATTTTTATAGGCGTGTTGGTAGGTATTTTAATTTTTGCCGCTTCAAAGAATTGGATTGTAACGGGTATCTTTTTTGTCGGGCTTGCAATAATTTTACGGCAATGGTTTAAACGAGATGAAATAATACAATGGCTAAACGAAACCCTGCACTTTACCAAACTAATTATCCCTTGGCTGTTAATAGGTGTTTTTCTGGCAGGAATTCTTACCTACATAATCCCGCAAACGTTGGTTACCGCCTACGTAGGCGGTAATACAATTATCGGTAACTTTATCGCTTCGGTTTTCGGAGCGTTGATGTACTTCGCCACCTTAACCGAGGTTCCGATTGTTAAAGCATTTTTAGACCTTGGAATGGGCAAAGGACCGGCGCTCGCGTTACTGCTTGCTGGGCCGTCTTTATCACTGCCTTCGATAATAACCTTAAGCCGTATTATGGGATTAAAGAAAACATTAACTTATGTTCTTTTGGTAATAATAATGGCCACTCTAACAGGTTACCTCTTCGGGTTTATTGCAAAATAATAAAAGGAGAAAAGGATGCAAATTAAAATATTAGGTACGGGATGTCCAAAATGTCGCCAATTGGAAGAAAGAACCCGCAAGGTTCTCCAAGAGATGGAAATTGAATCCGAGATAGATTCTGTAAAAGATATCAAAAAGATTATGGATTATCCGATTTTAACCACCCCGGGTTTGGTTATTAATGAGGTTGTTGTTAGTTCAGGGAAAGTGCCAAGCGAAAAAGAAATTACAGGCTTTATCAACACCGCCTTAAAAAAATAACAAGCCCCCTACCGAGATAACAGATTCTTATGTTCGCTATAAACTCCAGGCTCAAAGTTTTTCTGATTATGAGATCGCATGAGTCGCAATTATAAGGCCGGCAAGATATAATTCAACAGTAATACAGGGATATAAAATGTTCTTACCGACAACAAGAGATGAATTAAACAGCTTAAAATGGGACCGGCCGGATATAATTCTGGTAACCGGAGACAGCTATATCGACAGCCCGTTTATTGGTGTTGCCGTAATCGGCAAGGTTTTAACGGCAGCCGGATACCGAGTTGCTATAATTGCCCAACCGGATTTAAATTCCGCAAAAGATATCGCCCGCATGGGAGAACCGCGCTTATTTTGGGGAGTTTCGGGTGGCTGTATCGATTCGATGGTTGCCAACCACACTTCCTTAAAAAAGAAGCGCAAAAGCGACGATTATACCCCCGGCGGAATCAATAACAGGCGCCCCAACCGCGCCGTAATTGTTTATACCAACCTTATCAAGCAGTATTTTAAAAGCAGCAAACCGATATTGCTTGGCGGTATCGAGGCCAGCTTGCGCCGAATAGCCCATTATGACTTTTGGTCGGACAGCGTACGTTCGTCTGTGTTATTTGATGCCAAAGCAGACTATTTACTTTACGGAATGGCCGAAAAATCGACCTTGGAATTTGCCGAAGCCTTAAAAAGCGGGAGGGACGTTTCAAATATCAGGGGTTTATGTTATATCGCCAATAAAAAAGAGGAAATCCCATCGGAATTTATTGAACTGCCTGCTTACGACGTTGTAAAAAGCGATAAAAAGGCATTTACGGAAATGTTTCAGACCTTTTATCAAAATAACGACCCTTTAAATGCTTCGGGAATGTTTCAAAAGCACGGAACGCGCTACCTTGTTCACAACCCGCCCGCTATGGCTCTGTCGCAAAAGGAACTGGACGATATCTACGCACTCGATTTTGAAAGGGCGCAACACCCCCACTACGAAAAACAAGGCAAAGTAAAAGCGCTCGAAACAATCGCCTTTTCAATTGCCACACACCGCGGTTGTTACGGGGAGTGTAATTTTTGTGCCATCGGCGTGCATGAAGGAAGAACTGTTCAATGGCGAAGCCAAAAATCAATCTTATCGGAAGCCGAAAAAATCGTTGCCCTACCGGATTTTAAAGGCTATATTATTGATGTCGGCGGCCCGACCGCCAATATGTACGGCTATGAATGCGCTAAAAAATTAAAAACGGGAAGTTGCAAAGATAAACGCTGCCTTTATCCCGAAATTTGCCCGGTACTAAAGGTGAATCACGACCCACAAATAAAACTGCTTCAAAAATTGCGGCTTATTAAGGGGGTTAAAAAGGTATTTGTAGCTTCGGGTGTCCGCTACGATTTACTTTTAAACGATAATAAGTACGGTGTAAGTTATCTTGAAGAACTTGTAAAACATCATATTTCAGGGCAAATGAAAATCGCCCCGGAACATACCGAGAACCGCGTTTTACAAATAATGGGAAAACCGCAAAAGAAACTGCTTTTACAATTTAAAGAATTGTTTGAAAAGATTAACCGGAAATTCAAAAAAGAACAGTTTTTAACGTACTATTTAATTGCCGCTCATCCGGGGTGCACGTTAGGCGATATGGAAAAGTTAAAACATTTTACCTCGCAGACGCTTAAAACAAACCCCGAACAGGTTCAGATATTCCTGCCGGCGCCCTCAACCTATTCTGCACTAATGTATTACACCGAAACCGATCCGTTTAGCACTAAAAAATTATTTGTTGAAAAAGACCCCCACCGCAAAGAAACACAAAAAGAAGCGGTTGTAAAAAAAGCCTATCAAAAAGCGCCCGCCGGAAGGGCAAAACTGCCCAAATAGCAGCCGTGATTTATAATTGACATGCTACCGCGCTTTCACGTAACATTATTGGAATGTTAGCCAAAGTCTACAGCTGCGCACTGGTAGGATTAGAGGGAACAATCGTCGAAGTTGAAGTCGATGTTTCTCCGGGGTTACCGCTTTTTGCTATCGTTGGACTGCCGGATGCCGCTGTCTCGGAAGCCAGAGAGCGCGTACGCTCGGCAGTTCGCAATTCAGGATTTATCTTCCCCTTAAAGCATCTTTGTGCCAATTTAGCCCCGGCTGACTTAAAAAAGGCCGGCCCCGCTTATGACTTGCCGATTGCTATCGGTATTATTTTAAGCACGGACCAACTCTTTTTTGATGTTTCAGACACCCTTTTTCTGGGAGAATTATCACTTGATGGGAGCCTGCGGCACACCAACGGAATATTATCCATGGTGGCACTGGCACATAAAAACGGATTTAAAAACATTGTTGTTCCGGAGGTTGATGCCAAAGAGGCGGCGCTGGTAGACGGTGCCAATATTATGCCGTTTGCTTCTTTATCCCAAATTGCAAACTACATGATGGGTAAAATCCCCGCCCCTAAATTGGATTGCAGCAAAACAACGGTAACCGAACAGGTAGCAAACAACGCTTCATTTATCGATTTTGCCCATATAAAAGGGCAAGAACACGTTAAAAGAGCCTTGGAAGTTGCTGCAGCCGGAGGACACAATATTGTAATGTTCGGTCCCCCCGGAAGCGGTAAAACGTTGTTGGCACGTTCTTTACCGGGGATATTGCCGCCGATGACAAACGAAGAGTCACTTGAAGTTACACGTATTTACAGCGCAAGCGGGCTGCTGCCGCAAGATACCCCTTTAATTTGTAACCGCCCGTTCCGCTCACCGCACCACACAATTTCCGATGCCGGTTTGGTGGGGGGTGGGCATATACCCAAACCGGGCGAAATCAGCCTCAGCCATAGGGGGGTTTTGTTTTTAGATGAACTGCCGGAATTCGGACAGGCAATTCTTGAGGTATTAAGGCAGCCTTTGGAAGATAAACTTGTTACCATTAGCCGTGCGCGCGGGAGTATGACATTCCCCGCTAACTTTATGTTGGTAGGAGCAATGAACCCCTGCCCTTGCGGTTACTACGGAGACCCGTATCACCCTTGTACCTGCAACCCGGGGTTGATATCGCGTTATCAAAAACGAATCAGCGGCCCGTTTCTGGATAGGATTGATATTTTTATCGAGGTCCCGCATATTGATTACGAAAAACTTTCAGATGATAGGTTGGGTGAAAAATCGCATAAAGTGCAAGAACGGGTTTCCGAAGCCAGGCTAATTCAACGCTGGCGTTTTGAGGGTTCGACACTGGCAGCCAACAGTGAGATGACCCCGTTAGAAGTGCGTGATTTCTGCAAAACAAGCGATGCGGCGCAAAGCCTTTTAAAAACCGCTATGAAGCAAATGAGCCTTTCGGCACGCGCTTTCCATCGCATACTAAAACTTGCCAGAACCATAGCGGATCTTGAAAAAAGTGATATAATAGAGGTTAATCATATTGCTGAGGCAATCCAATACAGGCCAAGGCGTAGTGTATAAAATAGGAAGTGCGCTTTAATGGCAAAAGAAAAAGAGGGATTTGTGCACTGGTTGCTTAGAAATCTAAGGAAAAACTTCCTTGCCGGTTTCTTGGTTGTTATTCCGCTTGTAGTCGTAATTTTTATAGTCACCTGGCTGTTTATTAAAATCGATGATGTTCTTCAACCGATAATAACCAATATTGTCACCCATTTCAATCCTGATTATCATGCAATTACGGGGCTTGGTTTTGTTGCCGCAATCCTTATAATTTACATAGTAGGGATTATTACCAGTAATTACATAGGGAAAAAAGTAGTTAATTTTTCCGAAAACCTGATTAACCGACTCCCTATTTTTAAGCAATTATACAACAGCGCCAAACAAGTCGTGGAAGGACTTTTAGGCGCCGGAATGAACAAAGCTGCTTTTAGAGAGGTTGTTTTTGTGGAATTCCCCAGAAAAGGAATGTTTGCCCCCGCCTTTGTAACCAATGAAATTAAGTCGGCATCGGGGGAAAAACTTTACGGGGTTTATATTCCAACGGCTCCGGTGCCCACATCGGGATATTTTGAAATTGTTGCTGAAAGTGAGATTATTCACACCGATTTAAAAATTGACGATTGCATTAAAATGGTGGTCTCCGGGGGGATGATTATTCCCGAATCGGTGCTTACCGGCAAAACTCCGATAAAGGCACCCGATCAAATTGCCAAAATGTTAGAGAATAGCTCAAAGCCAGAAGATAATCCCCATAGCGAGTAAAACCAGCCCGATTACAACCGCGGTGTAACCGCCTACTTTAAACCCCCAGGCTTGTATATTGTCGGGCCTGTGTTCGATATATCTGCGCACATCGGCCTTATTTGATAACTCATCACAATAATCTTTTTCTTCTTTTCTGCCGATACTAAAAATAACAATACCGATAAGCAGAAAAACAGCGCCGATGATTATCAAGGGACCATATTCACTAGTAAGCATCTTCGGATCCTCCCGTTAAACTCTGCCTGTGCTGGAATTATACAATCTTTAAGAAGGTGTTTCAAGATACAAAAAGACAAACGACCGCCGAATGACGTGCATCGCGGCGGTCGTTTCAAATGTAACTGTTATAAATTTATTCGAATGATATATTAGGTAAGTTCGACAGTTGCGCCAACTTCTTCAAGTTTAGCTTTAGCGGAAGCAGCCTCTTCCTTGCTGACAGCTTCTTTAACTGCCTTCGGTGCGCCTTCAACCAAATCTTTCGATTCTTTAAGACCCAACTGGGTAAGTTCACGAACAACTCTGATGACATTAATCTTATTGGCGCCGACATCTTTGAGGATTACGTTAAATTCGGTCTTTTCTTCTTCGGCTTTGGCACTACCGGTATCGGCAGAGACTGCAACGGCAGCCATCATCGGAGCGGCGGCGCTTACGCCAAATTCTTCTTCCAAGGCCTTGACCAGTTTTGATAATTCAAGAACGGTCATTTCTTTTACGATATCGATTACTTGCTGAGTTTTATCTTCCATTTAATTTTACCTTCCTTTTACCAGACTTTATATTTTAATATTTATTTTCCTTCTAATTTATCCGCTCTGGCCTGTAAAACAGTGACTAATCCTCTCATCGGAGCGGCACATACATTAACAAAACCGGATATCGGGCCCTGCATGGCACCAAGTACCTGAGCAAGCAAAATATCCTTCGGCGGTATTTTAGCCAACGATTTTACATCTTCATCGGTCAGTAATTGGTCTCCGATAAAACCGCCTTTGATTTTGAGTGAAGTTTCGTAAGCATCGACAAATTGAACCAAAATCTTTGCCGGTTCCACTTCATCGTTATAACCGAAAGCCATCGCCAGCGGTCCGGTAAGGCTTTCTTTTAAGAAACCTTTGTTTGAGTTATCCGCGGCAAATCTGGCCAGGGTATTTTTAACCACCATATAGTCAATCCCGGCATCGCCCAATTTACGTCTAAGTAGAGTAAGATCGGCGTTTTTCATTCCCAGATATTCGGTCATTATGCCGACTTTACATCTGGTCATTGCATCTTGAACCTCTTCTACTATTTGCTCTTTTTCTGCTCTTTTCACCCTTATCACCTCCTATTCGTCAAAATAAAAAAATCCTTGCACCCACGAGGCAAGGACTTAATAAAAACAGAAAGTTCTATCATGCCCTCAATCCTCGGCAGGTATATTTAAGCCTTACGGCACCCGCTGTCTCAGGATGAGACCGGCGTAATAAATATAATATTGTTAATTTATTTTAAGCGGCCGCAGTCATAGCGGCTTTAAGATCCAGTTTTATACTGGGACCCATGGTTGATGCAATATAAGCACTCTTAATATACTGACCCTTGGCGCCAACCGGTTTGGCTCTTACAATCGCATCAATAACTGCCATCATATTTTCGTTCAATTTTTCGGCATCAAAACTCATCTTCCCCAACGGAAGGTGAATAATCGCATTACGATCCAGTTTAAATTCAACGCGCCCTTTACGAGCATCTTCGATTACCCTGGGCAGGTCTTCGGCAACAACAACGGTACCGGCTTTAGGATTGGGCATTAACCCTTTTCTTCCTAAAATTTTACCGAGTTTACCGACTTTACCCATCATTTCCGGCGTTGCGATAGCCGCATCAAAATCAAGCCATCCGCCTTCGATTTGTTTAATAACATCATCGTTACCGACATAATCGGCTCCGGCATTGGTTGCTATTTTTTCCGCTTCACCCTGAGCAAAAACCAGAATACGTATTTTTTTACCGAGACCGTGCGGCAACAGGGCAACCCCTCTCACTTGCTGTGTTGCGTTTCTGGGATCAAGACCCATCTTTAAATGCAACTCAAGCGTTTCGTCAAACTTAGCGGTAACAGTTTTTTTCGCCAGCTCGACTGCCTCTTCCGGTAAATACTCTTTGTCTTTTTCAACCAGAGCTGCTACTTCGTTATATTTTTTCCCTCGTTCTGCCATCTTATTCTATACCAATCCCCATACTTCTTGCGGTGCCCAAAACAATTTTTTCGGCACCATCGATATCAATCGAGTTTAAATCTTTTGCTTTAATTTCAGCAATTTCTCTTAGTTTTTCTTTCGACAACTTCAACGTCGCAACATGCCCCGTATTACCGGCACCTTTAGGAACCCCCAATGCTTTTTTAAGCAAATCAGAGGTCGGGGGTGTCTTGGTAATAAACTTAAAGGTTCTGTCGACATATACGGTTATCTCTACAGGAATAATCGAACCGACATATTTGGCGGTTCGCTCGTTGTATTCCTTGCAAAAACCCATAATATTAACGCCATGCTGACCCAGCGCAGGACCAACCGGGGGCGCAGGATTAGCTTGCCCGGCCGCAATTTGCAACTTTACTATCGCTTTAATCTTTTTTGCCACTTATAAATTTCCTCCGGGACTTTCAAAAACCCTTTTTAAAGCTTTTCTACTTGCAGAAAATCCAACTTAACCGGGGTTTCTCGTCCAAATAAAGAAAGTAATACCGTTACTTTCCCTTTTTCAATATCTATTTCATCTACGGTTCCGATAAAATCAATAAACGGACCGTCAATCACACGGACACTTTGTCCTTGTTTAAAGCCTACTTTTACGCGAGGCAATTCAGCCTTCATCTGCTTCAAAATTTGCTTTATTTCGCTGTCCTGTAGCGGGACCGGCTTATTTCCGCCGCTAACAAAACCGATTACACCCGGGGTATGCCTTACAATATTCCAACTGAGGTCGTTCATTTGCATTTGAACCAAGATATAACCGGGCAATATTTTACGCGTTATAGTGCGCTTTTGTCCGTTTTTTACTTCTATCTCATCCTCGGTCGGAATAATCACGTCAAAAATATCATGACCAATATCCATCGTTCCAACACGCTGATCAAGATTTTTCTTTACACGTTCTTCATAACCCGAATAAGTGTGAACCGCATACCATTTTCCTTGGTCTGCAGCCACTTGCTCGTTTTCTTGGGTTGAACTATTAATTTCTAACTCTTGCATAACACTACCAATAACTAACCGCCGGCAAATATTTTTCCAATAAGAAAGCTGAACACATGGTCTATGCCGCCGAGCACCAGTCCAACAATAACGGAAACAAGCAAAACCAAACCGGTGAGGTAAATGGCTTCCCTTCTGGAAAGCCATGTTACCTTCTTCAGTTCGGATATAATATTACCGAAAAAATTACCTTTTTGCCCTTTTTTACTGATGGGCTGCGTTGTCTGAGCCATAAGTTTACCCCCTTTAAAGAAGGATTACTTTACCTCCCTGTGGAGCAAACTGGTACGACAACGAGGGCAATACTTTTTCAGCTCCAACCTCTGCGGGTCGTTTCTTTTATTCTTTTCGGTCGTATACGTTCTCTCTTTGCACTCAGTACATGCAAGATGGATCACATTACGAGCATCAGTCTTTTTCTTAGCCATACTATTTTATTCTTATTCTATAACGTTAGTAACAGTTCCGGCACCGACTGTTCTGCCGCCCTCTCTGATTGCAAAACTTAAACCTTTTTCAAGGGCTACCGGATAAATCAATTTAATCTTCATTTTGGTATTATCACCGGGCATCACCATCTCCACACCCGGCTCTAATTCAATAGAACCGGTAATATCGGTGGTTCTGATATAGAACTGCGGCTTGTAACCGTTAAAGAACGGGGTATGTCTGCCGCCTTCTTCTTTAGAAAGTACATAAACCTCGGCTTCGGCATAGGTGTGCGGTTTGATACTTCCGGGGGCGGCCAATACCTGTCCGCGCTCGATATCTTCACGCTCAACGCCTCTTAAAAGAACACCAACGGCGTCACCGGGCTCACTGATATCCAGGAATTTATGGAACATTTCAAGGCTGGTTG
The DNA here is from genome assembly GCA_041656115.1 of Dehalococcoidales bacterium. Taxonomy (NCBI): domain Bacteria; kingdom Bacillati; phylum Chloroflexota; class Dehalococcoidia; order Dehalococcoidales; species Dehalococcoidales bacterium. The sequence goes on from JBBAED010000002.1 coordinate 225,010, forward strand.
CAATAACCTTCTTAGGATCACGATTTAAGCCAACGATTTCAACTTCATCACCGGGTCTTACAACGCCTCTTTCAACCCTACCGGTAGCAACAGTACCGCGCCCTTTAATACTAAAGACGTCTTCAATCGACATCAGGAAAGGCTTATCGGTAGCTCTTTCGGGAATAGGAATGTACTCGTCAACAGTCGCCATCAACTTAAGAATGGCTCCGCACCACTGACATTCGGGTTTTCCGCAACCGCACTCCAATGCTCTAAGGGCACTTACGTGAGTAATAGGAGCTTCATCGCCGTCGTAGTGGTTTTTGGTAAGAAGTTCTCTGACTTCCATTTCAACAAGTTCCAAAAGTTCGGGGTCTTGCATAACATCAACTTTGTTAAGGGCAACCACCATGCGAGGAACCGCAACCTGGTGAGCAAGCAAAACGTGCTCTCTGGTTTGAGGCATAGGACCATCGGGGGCACTGACTACCAAAATCGCCCCGTCCATCTGAGCGGCACCGGTAATCATGTTCTTGACGAAGTCAGCATGACCCGGGCAGTCCACATGTGCATAGTGTCTGTTTTCGGTTTCATATTCAATATGAGAAATAGCAATGGTAACACCACGTGCTCTTTCTTCCGGAGCGTTATCGATGCTATCAAATGCACGATACTCGGTTTTACTCCACGGCTGTTTGGATAAAATATAGGTAATAGCTGCCGTCAGAGTGGTCTTGCCATGGTCAACGTGACCAATGGTGCCAATGTTACAATGTGGTTTTGTTCTATCAAACTTTTGTTTTCCCATTTTTCCCCCTTTGATTTAAGCCCACAATCAGAATCGAACTGATGACCCCGTTCTTACCAAGAACGTGCTCTGCCTGCTGAGCTATGTGGGCATCTCCTTTCCTTATCTAATTATGTTTGTATTTTATTATAGTATTATATCTATTTTGTTGACAGAATGTCCAGTATAAAGTTTGGGATGGTGGAGAGGGCAGGGTTCGAACCTGCGTAGCTCTTCCGAGCGGCAGATTTACAGTCTGCTCCGATTAACCACTCCGGCACCTCTCCTTGTTAATAACACATAAGCACAAAAAAATAGTAGGAACAGCCCGAGAGGGGACTCGAACCCACTAACCTACCGATTACAAGTCGGTTGCGCTACCATTGCGCTACTCGGGCACTATTCTGACAGAAATGAGATAAAATGTCAACAGGACGCTATTATAGGGAAACGATTGCAACTAGTCAAGTTAAACGCTCTGTTTATCAGGCTGATAAACACCGAAACTTGTTCAGAAACGGGCAGAGAACCGTCGCGTAATTTTACGACTACGACATAAAAAGCCCCAAAACCCTGTAAGCAACCCCGCCAATCAGTATTGCGAGCGTAATTTCTCCCAAAACCATTAAAGTCGTTGCTTTGACGCCTGTTTCCTTTAAAAGCACCGCAATAGTCGAAATGCAGGGGATATAAATCAGGATAACTATTGTAAATACAACCATTTGTAACGGTGACATTATAGATGTAATAGCCGCCCCGCCGGCAAAAGAAAACAGCAGCGCCAGGTTAGCTTCTTTACGAAGAATACCGAAGATAAGCAATACCCCGGTAAAGGCCGGTAACCCCAACCAGCTTACCGTTACGGGCGCCAATATGTTGGTAAGGTACTCCAACCAATTATAAACGTTCATGGTTTCAATAACAACACTGCCGATAACAATCAAAGGCACGCCGATTACCAAGAATTCCCTGAATCTAAACCATGCTTGCCGCCATACATTTTTGAGCCGCGGCCAACGATATTCGGGGATTTCCATAATTATACCCGGAGCGGTGCTGGGCATAATCCTGCCCAATATCAACCCAACAACATAAATTAAAAGGAATTGGAAAAATAACAGCCCGACTGCCCATTGCCAGCCGATAAAAGCCCCAACCAACCCGAGTACGATTGAAGTCCTTGCCGCACAAGGCACCATGGTAGTTAAAAACGTGGCAATCAAGCGGTCTCTTTTATTGTTCATCACCCTGCAAGCCATACAGGCCGGCACATTGCACCCAAGCGCCATAATCAGCGGAATACTGGACATACCATGTAAACCGATTGTATGACACGGGCGATCCATTAAAAACGCAATTCTGGGCAGATAACCGCTTTCCCCCAGCCAACTAAGAATCAAAAAGAAGGGAAGGATAAAACCTATTGCCACAATCAGGGCGGCATAAAAACCGATTACGCCACCATTCCAGAAAATATCCATCGCAGGGCCGGTAATTACCGGTTTAATACTTTCAAAGAACCCTTCAACCAAATCCGAAAACCATTCCCCGAAAAAGGAAACGAATATTAGGATTACCGATAGCGTCAGAAAAAACATAAAATAGCCGAAAATAGGATGTAATGCAATTGAATCCATCAAATCGGAGAATTTTTTGGCGGGCGGTTTTGAGGCGGTTACTTTTGTTGCAATCGATGCCGCAAGCGCAAAACGCTCAGCTGAAATTATAGTTGTAATATCCTCGCCGTGCATCGCAACCAGCTCTCCGGCCAGTTCTTGAGCCTTTGCGGTAATATCTGACAGATTTTTATTGTCAGCCGTTATTGATGAATAATTCCCTTCCAAAAATTGGATTGCTTGCCATTTGGGAACATCTTCGGACAGCCCTTCACCCAATAAAGCAATAGTTTGGGAGATCCTTTGCTCAACCTCTTTACCGTACTCTAATTTTCCGTTATTTTGTTGGGGAGGATTTTTTACTAAATCCAGTGCCGCATCCACAAGCTCGTGAACGCCGATACCTTTTACGGCAATCGCCTCTATAACAGGTATGCCCAACAATTCTTGCAACAGCTTTGCATCAACATGAATCCCTTTCTTCCTGGCTTCGTCTCCGTAATTAAGAACGGTAACAACAGGTAGTCCCATCTCTCTTAACTGAAGGGTAAAGAAAAGGTTCCTTTCAAGCGATGTCGCATCGACAACATTAATTATTACATCAGGCCGTTGCGTTAATATGTATTCCTGAGTAATTTGTTCTTCGGTTGAATAAGTGGCAAACGAATAAATGCCGGGGAGATCTACTATATCTATTTGCAACCCATGATGAGATAAAGTTCCTCTTTTAATATCAACGGTTTTACCGCCCCAGTTTCCGGTTTCCTGAACCAAACCCGTTAACTGGTTAAAAATAGTGCTTTTTCCGACATTAACATTGCCCGCCAGCGCCAATGTTAATTTTTTAGCATCGCTATCACCCTCGGACGCGGCACCTTTCCATGTTAAAGATTTAGCAGAGTTTTTCATTTAATCTCCCTCTCATCATTCGGCTGTTAGCCATCCAATTTTTCAACAAAAATATTGCCGGCAATTCGATGGCCTAAAGCCAATTTGGTGCCTCTTACGCTTATTTCCAGCGGCCCTTTAAGGGGTGCGATTCTTGTAACGCAAATTTCGGTTCCGGGGGTTAAGCCCATATCACAAAGACGTCTTAACATTTCCCCTCCGCCACGCACGAATGCAACAGTTGCCCTACCGTGATTTTTTAATTCCAACAGCGACACAACACCCTTTTTACGCCTTCGCAATTCATCAATATCGGTGCTGTCCCATTCCTTGCACTCCTGACAAGTGGAAAAATCAAAATCACAGGGCGGAATCGTTTTTCCGTCATCCGGACAGGTGTCGGGATATTTCAACGTTAAACACAAAGCCCTCTCGACTTCATCCGAAAGGGTGTGTTCCATCGCGCATGCTTCTTCGTGAACTTTATCTTTACCTATTTTTAACGTGTCGTGCAGAAACCTCTCCAACAAACGATGCTTACGCGCCATTTTTTTACCGAAAGCTTCTCCCTTTTCGGTAAGCGTAACACCGCGATAAGGAGAATAGGATATATAACCTTCCTCCGCCAGTTTTTTAAACATTTCGGTAACGCTGGCCGGCGAAATATTCAACCGCTTTGAGACATCAGAGGTGGAAGCCGACTTACCGCTGCGAGTCAGGTTATAGATAGCTTTGAGGTATTCCTCGACACTGCTATTCATGATTTTCCCCCATAATTTAGGAATGCCTAAATAATAACATGGAGCAATTTCTATGTCAAGAATACTTTAATTATGTAATTATCGATTTAAGGCAAAATAAACCGAGCCACGGGGGTTATCCCCGTGGCTCAAGTCTGTCTGTAAAATTATGTAGATAATTCTGTTATGCGGAATTCTTACTCGCCGCTTCGCATGTAGCGGACATCGAAGAATTTTCGTCGGTGATATCAATTTTATTTGTTTCTTTAAGTAAAACCAAACCGACAACGAAACAAATTGCGGCGATTATCATCGGATACCAGATACCGGCAAAGTTATTACCTGTTGCCGTTAACCACGCCAAACCGATCATGGGAACCAAACCGCCGAAAACACCGTTTCCGATATGATACGGGAACGACATTGAAGTATAGCGAATCTTCGTCGGGAAAAGTTCAACAAGGAAAGCCGCAATCGGGCCGTAAACCATGGTCACGTAAAGAACCTGGATAAATACCAACGCCGACAGCGCTACCATATTATAACCCTGGTACGAGAAAAGGAAATACTGCCCGGGGTCAACGGGAGCAAAAGCAGCCATAGCCCCATAAATAGGATAGTAAGTTAAAACGGCAAGCAGCATACCTCCAAGCATTATTTTCTTTCGGCCAATTTTATCGGAAAGCCATCCGAAGAAAACAAAGAAAGGAGCGCCCAGAACAAGGGCTACACCAACTATAATGTTTGATTCGACTAAAGGTACCTTAAAAATCTGCTGTAAATAGAACAGAGAATAGAATTGCCCGGTGTACCAAACAACACCCTGCCCCATTGTAGCGCCGAATAGCGCAATCAAAACCCATTTTAAGTTGTACGGATTGGTGAAACTTTCTTTAAGCGGATTTTTGGAAATTGTTTTAGAAACTTTCATCTGCTGGTAAAGCGGAGATTCGCGCAAAGATCTTCTAATCCAAACCGAAAGTATTACCAATAAGATTGAAACCATAAAAGGAATACGCCAACCCCATTCGTTAAAATCGGCTTCACCCAAACCCAATCTTACAACCAGGATTACGCCAAGCGATAAAAAGAGACCCAGTGTCGCGGTAGTCTGAATCCAGCTGGTATAAAAACCGCGTCTTCCTTGCGGCGCATGTTCGGCAACAAATGTCGCTGCCCCGCCGTATTGCCCGCCGAGGGCCAACCCCTGAAGTATCCTAAGAACAATTAACAAGATACCCGCCCAGACACCGATTACGGCCTTTGTGGGCAGCAAACCGATAATGAAAGTAGCGGAGCCCATAATTGCAATTGTTAAAACGTATGTAAATTTACGCCCAAACAAGTCACCTATACGGCCAAAAAAGAGGGCTCCGAAAGGGCGCACCATAAACCCGATTGCAAAAGTACCCAGCCAGGCGATAACATCACCTACGGGCGTGCCGGTAGTGTAGAATTTGCTTGCCAGCGTTGTCGCCAACGAACCGAAGATATAAAAATCATACCATTCGATGACAGTACCCGCAGACGAAGCAAAAATAACTTTTCGAATGCTTTGCACTCCATTTTTTGCTGATTCTGCCAGAGAATTCATCTTCTTCCTCTCGATTTAAGATTTTTAAAATTGAGCAAAGGTAATACTAATCATATGAGCGGATCAGCATTACGGGAATTTTGGAATGGTGTACCACTTTCTCGGCAACACTACCGATTACCCAATACGCTGGGCCGGTACGTCCATGGGTTGACATGGCAATAATATCCGCCCCGATTTCCGTAGCGGTTCTTAAAATAGCATTTGCCGGAGAACCGCCTTTAATAAGAGCAGACACTTTAAGACCTTCGGATTTCAACCGCTCTTCGACCTCTGAAATGTATTTCCTGCCACGAGCCTCTTCTTCTGCAATAGTTTGTGCGGCAATTGATGGGGCCGAAAAAGCAAATTCAAAAGCGGGATTTGCCACGACATTGATCAGAATAAGTTCGGCTCCTTCGGAATATGCCAGTGCTTTGGCATGCGGTAGAACCCCTTCGGCTACTTTAGAGCCATCAAGCGGAACCAAAATTTTCTTGTACATCAAGTTTCCTCCTTTAATACCAACTTATCTAAAGCCTTACGGCGCAGATAGAAAACATAGGCCCAGAGGACTCGGTGGATAGCCCATCACATCTTGTACTATTTTTTATGTACGGTATTATACATACTTTGATGACACAATGCAATATTCTTTAATTTTTAAAATCTAAGAATTTGAAAATATTTTTTTGACAATCGTAAGATTAAAAGACTAAACTCAAATATTAGGCTTGTTAAGCCGCACTAAAGAGGATTTTAATGTCAAAAGGAAAGATTAGCATCGGGAAATTATCGGGGATTTCAATCAATATAGATTTCTCGTGGTTTTTTATATTTCTGTTAATAACGTGGTCTCTGGCAGGCTCGTATTTCCCTTCTGTATTCCCAGATTGGGAATTAAAGCAATCGATTTTAGCCGGGGTTATAACCAGTCTTTTATTTTTTGCTTCCGTGTTGGCGCACGAGCTGGGGCATAGTATCACCGCCCAAAAACTTGGTATTCCGGTGAAATCAATAACATTATTTATTTTCGGCGGGCTGGCACATATTTCGCGAGAGCCCGAAAGTTCGGGTGTCGAATTTAAAATTGCAATCGCCGGGCCGCTTACCAGCCTCGCATTGGGAATAATTTTTTGGCTGGTCTATTTCTTTTTACCCTCTCCGCGCTTTGACGGGATTGCCGAAATTTCTTTCTGGTTGGGGCTAACAAACTTAATGCTGGCGGCATTTAACTTGCTCCCCGGTTTCCCATTGGATGGCGGGAGGGTGCTTCGGGCAATTATATGGAAGATTGGCAAAAACCAGCAAAAAGCAACCAAATTGGTTGCAAATATCGGTAAAGTCATTGCCTATTTAATGATTGCAACCGGGGCAGTCCTCTTTTTCAGCGGTTTTACAATAAACGGACTGTGGCTGGCTTTTATCGGTTGGTTTTTAAGCAGTGCCGCCTCCGGCAGTTCAAAACAAGTATCCGTCCATCAAAAATTACAAAATCATACGGTTGCGGATTTAATGAATACCAATTATATCGAGGTACCGGCCAATATCAGTATTGAAGATATGTATAATACTTACATCAAAAACAACCGCAAAAGTTACCTTGTATTAACCTCCGGAGATGAAACTTTGGGGCTGGTGAATATGCATCGGCTTCGCGGTTTGGATAAGAAATATTGGGCTTATACCCTGGCGATTGAGGTTTTAACACCGCTTTCACACGTAAGACAACTTATGCCGCAAACAGGATTATTGGAAGCGTTAAGCTTGTTCCAAGAAGAACGCGCAGACCAATTGCCTGTCGTATCAAACGGAGAAATAATCGGCTTGGTGGATTACGAGGATTTAGCCGGATTTATTAACAGGAAAGCTTAACGTAATTTATTGCCATTCAATTGACAATCATCATATCGGTTAGCCGATTGGGAGGCCATCCGTAAAGTCTTTCTTATTCAATGGGATTAGGACGTTTTAGGGGTTAAAGACATGCCCGACCCGCTTCGGATGCCCAGTTTGGCATTTGAGTGCGTATGAGACCGTCTACATATCTATAATAGATTAGTTACTGAATCCGAGTCTTGCAACAAGAAACAAATCCAAAAGTATCAAAGGTTAGCCTTTAATTACCTAAGTAATACTTTAAAACACTCTCAAAAGCTCGTGTTTTTGGACTTGAATGAATAGCAATACCCACCATGTATATTCGCCGATGATTCTAAGGTACACACAGAATCTTTGAAATACAAGCAATCAATACAATTGCTTTCTATAAACTTTTGCATACGGCTAACCGGAGATTTTTTGTTATCCATTAAGGCAAAAATGAGGATACTTATAGGAGTAATTATACCCATTAACATATAGGCTTTAGAATACCCTTTCAATTCTGCCCAGAGATAAAAACCGTAAATGGAAAGGGATAATCCGACAATCCAAAGTAAGTAAAGTAAGAGTGGGGGTTCAATTCCAACAGATATTGAGAAATTGGTCACGATGACAGAAAATGACCAAATCAACCAACCAAAAAGTACCGATAATGTCCTTTTAACGGTAGTCTTCATGCCTCATAGTTTGTAATACTGCCATTTATTTTGGCTGGGGATAGAGGATTCGAACCTCTCCACGCGGATCCAGAGTCCGCTGTCCTACCACTAGACTAATCCCCAGTACGCCAAAAATTATATCACGGAGAGGATTTGAAGGCAACGTTTGAATTTCCCTCTGGGGGTATAGGTAAATTTTTTGTAATTTTTAATTTTGGCAACAATTCCCTCTCAATTTATGTTATATTATTCTTGGGAGATATGAAATTGAACATTCCGAAAGCCAGTAATAAATGTATCGCCGTTAAATTCAAAAACGAAGCCCTTTTCAAACTGGCGATAACGCACAGTTCTTATGTCAACGAGTATCCGGCGGTTGCACCCGAATCCAACGAAAGGTTGGAATTTTTGGGAGATGCAATATTGGATGTGGTTATTGCCGAAGAGTTATATGCCAAGTATCCCCAATATACCGAGGGAGAGCTCTCCGCACTTAGAGCGGCATTGGTCTGCACCTCGACACTCGCAGAAATTGCCCAAAAATTAGAACTTGGGGATTGCCTTTTACTCGGCAAAGGGGAAGAAACCAGCGGCGGACGGCATAAAGAAGCTAACCTTGCCGGCTCGTTTGAAGCAGTTGTTGCGGCGATCTATCTGGACCAAGGGTGGGAAGTAACGCGCGGTTTCCTTTTGAAGCTTTTTGAGACGGAAATCGAAGCCCGCAGTAAAACCGATAATTGTGCTGATTACAAATCTCGCTTGCAGCATATTTTTCAATCGCGCACCGGCAAAAACAAAGAAACCCCCGCATATTACATAGTTGATGAAAGCGGCCCCGACCACGATCGGATTTTTACGGCGGAAGTAAGAGCCGGTAACACCCTGCTTGGGCGAGGAACCGGAAAAAGCAAAAAGACGGCCGAAACGGAAGCCGCTCGCATCGCACTCAAAAAGCTAAAATAACTTTACAGCTAAAATTTGATTTGATAAACTTTTTTAACGGTTAATTATAAAGGAGGAGATTGATGGGAAGAAGGGATATTCGACACCATGAAACCAAAAAACCTAAAAAAGATACCAAAAAGTCCGGCGTTTCAGAGATGCTGGAACAATCACCGGTTGTTGATGTAATTAAAAAGAAGAAACGCAAGGAAGATGAAGAAGACTAAGGTTTTCTAAATGTATAATGGCTAACACGGCTGATAAGGTTTCCGCAAGGGTTTTTGTATACGGGCGGGTTCAAGGAGTTGGGTTTAGAGACTTTGCGTATCGCGGTGCCCAAAAAGAGAGTTTAACCGGATACGTTAAGAACCTGTCTGATGGCAGGACCGTCGAGGTTTATGCCGAAGGCACAAAAACACAGCTTGAAAAACTTATCAGCCAACTTAAAACCGGCCCCCGTATGGCAGTTGTGGAAAAATTAACAACGGATTACGGGGATGCCGCAGGCAGTTACACAAACTTCGAAATCAGATATTAAACCCCGCCCCACTCGTGCTAACCGCATTTCCGCAAGCCAAAAATGACTATCTATAAATCAAGATCGGCTGCAGACTCCTTAATTAAATCCAAATAGTTTGTTTTAATCCCCAGCGTATGCGAAATTTCAAGATCGATGTCATGCAAATCGCCCATAAAGATCTTGCCGCATTCTTCTATTTCACCCTTAGCCGGTTCGTCTTTGGTAATAAATTTCTGGCGCGCTTCAACAATCCCCAAATCAAACGGCATCGTAAAATAGAGGTCCGTAATTACTTTTTCAATCCCCAAGTTGTAAAGGTCACGCCAACCGCCGCCGGAACCGTATTTCTTGCTTGGCAAAAGGCTCAACAAATTCATAATGCTTAAATGACCAAACCCGTTTACAACTTTCAAAGGCGAAACGGAAATCAGATAATCACTTGATAAAACCACATTGGGAATCCAAAAAGTCGGCACTGCCAGCGGCTTAATAAGCGGGTTATCGACTTCAACCCAAACACAATCGTTAACATCAAGCGTAATTATCCTCGGAAAATCGTAACCCAACGATTGGTAAATCGGGGCAATCGGCGCACCGTTCGGCGTTCCGTCCAAAATCAGGATATCGGCATCGGAAACCTTTCGTATCCCTTTTATAATTGTAGCCATCATTTCGCGGCTGGTGGTTACCGGATATGAAACCGGATATCCGGCCATTGGTTTTATCAAAACACGGCGAGCCCTCGACAACATTGACGGCGCCTTAAAAACAAAATCGGAATTATTATAAATCAAACTCAATTTCTCCTATCAGGTAAAATAAAAAACCACATACCAGTTATGAGAAATCCGGCAGTAGATTACAGTAAAACTTACAGCAAAATCACGCTCCCCTAATAACCTTAAAAGTAGCGCTGACTTTAACAAGAACCGGGTGCAACCTCTAAAACGGACACACCGATAATTTCGTTTAATATACCTACAAGCCCCTAACGGGCGAAATAACCGGATCACTCAATTATTGCTAATTAAAAAACAAACAATCTAAAACTCAACTCCTACACTGACTACTTCAATAATAAAGATAGAGCAGGACTTTTCACCCCGCAAATCCCTATTACTTATTTTACCACTCAAGTCAAGTCCTTTTTCAAGCCCTAAACGCTTATTTTAGCACTAATTTTAAAATAGTTGTATTTTTGTCAGTATATTTGCACGTGTTATAATTGCAATATGGAAATAAAAGACTTGGGCGAGTTTAATTTAATTGATAAAATAGCCGAGCTGATTCAAAAGGATTCAACCGCAGCGGATGCAAACCTGATTTTAAATATAGGTGATGATACCGCCGCTTGGAAGAATAAAGACGCAATGAGCCTAATAACAGTTGACTGCTTGGTTGAAAATATCCACTTCAGAACCAAAAACACCACTCCCAACGCACTGGGATGGAAGGCACTCGCCGTTAGCCTCAGCGATATCGCCGCAATGGGTGGTATCCCCAAATATGCACTGTTTTCGCTGGCCTTGCCCGCAGAAACGGAAACCGAGTATGTTTTAGATATCTACAAAGGAATTTTGGAACTTGCCAACAAATTCGGTACAAAAATTATAGGCGGGAATATCAGTAAAGCCCCTTTACTTTTTATTGATTCGGTTGTGTACGGTGTTAGCGCCGACCCTAATGTTATGTTAACTCGTTCAGCAGCGAAACCCGGCGATTTAATTGCCGTTACCGGCGATTTGGGCGCGGCCGCCGGCGGACTGAAAATAATTGAAGATAACCTTACATTTGCAGATGAAATAAAAAAACCGCTTACAGAAGGCCTTAATCAGCCCTACCCCAGAATAAAGGAAGGGCAAAAACTGGCAGCCGGCGGCGTAAAATGCGCCATGGATTTAAGCGACGGCTTGGTTATCGACCTTGGGCATATCTGTAAAGCAAGCGGCGTGGGGGCAATAATAGAAATTGAGAGCATCCCCATTCACCCGGAGTTAAAGGCCGCTTTCGGAGAAAACGCAATCGATTTAGCGCTTTCGGGGGGCGAAGATTACGAATTGTTATTTACCGCCGAGCCCCAAGTTATTGAAAAGATAAAAAAACAGACGGATTGTCGAATTACGGTTATCGGTAAGATTATTGCCGATGACAACCGCCAAATAAACTTAACAGACAGTACGGGTGAAATTTATACCCCGCCGAATAAAGGATGGAACCATTTTGGATAATAAATCAAAGCGCGAACTTATAATGATAAGTAAGTCTCCCGAAGAAACCGTTAGCTTGGGTAAAAAAATCGGAGAGCTTGCGGAGGCGGGAGACATTTTTCTGCTTAGCGGGGCTTTGGGGGCGGGAAAAACCTGCCTGACACAGGGGATTGCTTACGGTTTGGATATTAACGAATATACGCTAAGCCCTTCTTTTGTATTGGTACGCGAATTGTACGGGCGGCTCACCTTATACCATCTGGATCTTTACAGGCTGGAAGATATCGATGAAATTGCCAATCTCGGGCTTGATGATTACCTTTACGGGAAAGGCATTTGCACAATAGAATGGGCCAACCGCAGTATGTCGCTTTTCCCCGATGAACACCTCGGAATCGAAATAAACTATTTGGATAATAATCAAAGGCAAATTATACTTAGAGCATACGGCGAAAGATATAATCGGCTGATTAACGAATTGGAACACCGAACGGAGTAGATAATGCATTTAGCAATTGATACATCAACAGATATTGCCGGGATTGCAATAGCGGACGAATTAAATATATTATCGGAACTTACCTGGAATTGCGGGCAAAACCATTCCGTCCAGCTAATGCCCCGTATTACACAATTAATGGGTAAAGCCGAGATTAAGTTTGAACAACTTAACGGGGTTGTTGTAGCTATCGGCCCCGGCAGTTTTAACGGTTTGCGTGTCGGGGTCAGTACCGCCAAAGGGATTGCATACGGATTGGGGATTCCGCTCGTCGGAATAAGCACCCTCGAGGTAACCGCATACGGGTACGGTTTTAGCGATCTGCCGATATGCCCAATTATAAATGCGGGAAGAACCGAGGTTGCCGCGGCGTTATTTCGCCAAATTGATGGCGACTGGCAAAAATTAACCGCTGAGCATATTACAACAATCCCCGAATTATGCGAACAAACAAATTCAAAAACCCTATTTTGCGGAGAACTTAAACCTGCTGCAATTGAGGAATTAATACAAAAATTGGGCGATAAGGCGCTAATCCCCTCCCCCGCCGTGCGTTTGCGCCGCCCGGGTCTTCTTGCCGAGCTGGGGTATCGCAAACTCGAATCCGGTAATTATGATGACGCAGCCTCTTTGCAACCGATTTATTTAAAAAAGCCGCCGATTACACAGCATAAAAATATGACTCCTCAAGCGGAAAGCGAACTCTGATTTTCGCAATTTGAATATTAACCTCAAAATATAGAATAATAGACAGATACAATACGATAATAAATTAAAAAGAAGGATGGAAATGGTAGAAAGATCACTGATTCTTGTTAAACCCGATGCAACCGAAAGAGGGCTGACGGGTGAAATCATCAGACGTATTGAGGATGAATCCTTAACGTTAATCGGCATTAAGATGCTGCATATGGATATGGCACTTGCCGAAAAGCACTACGCCCCGCACAAAGAGAAACCCTTTTTTAAAGACCTTACCGCATATATCAGCTCCGGCCCGATTGTAGCGGCGGTATTTGAAGGCGAAAACGCAGTTGAAGTTATCCGCAAAATTATGGGCGCCACCGACCCCGCTAAATCCGCAGAAGGAACTATCAGAGGAGACCTTGGAATAGATATCGAACACAACTCAATCCACGGCTCCGATTCGGTTGAAACAGCGAAAAACGAGATTAATCTCTTCTTCTCAAAAGACGAACTCTTTAGCTGTTAAAGCTATTGAATCCGAATTATCGGATTTGCTTGTTTCCAAAGCTCATCAAGTCTGTAATACTCTCTCTCTTGGGGAGAGAGTATATGGACGATGACATCGTTATAGTCCACCAACACCCAGCCCGATTCGGGGGTCCCTTCCCTGTGCAGCGGATAGACGTTTTCCTTTTTCAAAAGGCTGATTATTTCTCCGGCGAGGGCATCTATTTGTCTTTCGGAATCACAACTGCAAAGCACAAAATAATCGGCAAAGCCGCATATTTCCTTTACATCCAATAAACTGATGTCAATCGCTTGCTTATCGCTGGCGATTTCCACTATTTTTCTTGCTAAATCTATACCTTCCAGTTGCGGCCTCCAAAAAAATTGATATCGTATGATTTATTATAACACAAACAAAATAAACCTCGCAGAAGCGCATTAACTTTATTATCAAGAACCACGTTTTCGATAAAAGTACGAGTGTTTTGCCGAAAACCGACGATGATATGTTATACTGTTATCATTATGTCTAAATTATTATTCGGAACAGCGGGAATCCCTTTAAGCACACCGAAGGCCCCAAGCGGTGAGTTACAAACCGTTACAGGCATTGAACGGGTGGCGGAACTGGGATTGGGGTGTATGGAACTTGAATTTGTTAAACAGGTTTACATCACCAAAGCCAATGCCGAAAAAGTCAGAGAAGTTGCCGCCGCAAACGGGGTAGCTCTGTCGGCGCACGCCCCCTACGCCCTTAATTTTAACGCCAGAGAAACGCAAAAAATCAGAATCAGCCAAAGCTACCTTTTCAGTGCGGCCGAAATCGCCTATTTATGCGGTGCCAAAAGCGTTATTTTCCACCCGGCTTATTATATGGGAGACCCACCCGAAAAGGCTTACCAAACAGTTAAAACAGCTCTTTCCGAGGTGCTGGAAAAAATGGACGAAAAGGGCGTTAAGATTGATTTAAGACCCGAGGTCAGCGGTAAAATCAGCCAATTCGGCACAATTACCGAAATTGCCAACCTTTGCTCCGAACTGCCTAACACCAAGCCTTGCATCGATTTCGCCCACTGGCACGCGCGCACCGGCGCCTACAATTCGTATGCGGAATTTGCATCCATCCTCGATGAATTGGTATCGACACTCGGAAAAGAGTCTTTAAACGATATGCATATCCACGTTTCGGGAATCGAATACACCGAAAAGGGCGAAAGAAAACATCTTCCTTTTGAAGAAGCGGATATGCAATACACGGAACTGCTCCAAGTTTTAAAAGATTACAATGTCAGCGGTCTGTTAATCTGTGAAAGCCCGATAATGGAAGAGGACACTCTTCTTTTGAAACAAACCTACGAATCCTTAAAATAAAATTATTTTAAGCGCTAACTTATCGGCCGCTATTCCGTTATAATTTATGTGTGACATCATTTCTGCTATAATGTAGGATACATGTAATATTTTTATTTCCTGAGCTCCCACTAAAATGACTAAAGCAGTCACCGATTTTTTATTATATTTTTCGAGGTAAATTATGAAGATAAATTGGAAGCGTACAATCATAGTCTATGCGGCTATAATTGTACTTGCCATTCTTTTCTCTACTTTTATATGGCCCGGTGAACCCAAACCGGAAAAAATCTCTTTGAGCGATGCCATATTAATGTCGCAAGAGGGGAAAATAGTCAGTATCGAAATAAGCGATAGCCAGCTTACAATTGTTGATACAAGCAACAAGAAATTTACAACATACAAAGAAGCCAACGTCAGTATTTACGAAATAGACGGTTTCATTTTACAAAACGTAGAAGTAGATATTAAAAGCAGCGGATTTAATTGGGGAAGTCTGTTAATCAGCTTTTTACCGCTTCTGATATTCGGGCTTTTAATCTTTTTCTTATTCAGTCAAGCCAGAGGCGCCAACAGCCAAGCAATGAATTTCGGGCGTTCCAAGGCCAGAATGTTAACCCCGAGCACTCCGACGATTACCTTTGATGACGTCGCCGGTGTGGATGAAGCCAAACAAGAACTTTTTGAAGTGGTTGATTTTCTGAGAACACGTGAAAAATACCAATCGTTAGGGGCACGCATTCCCAAGGGTATCCTTTTGGTTGGCCCCCCCGGTACCGGTAAAACACTAATGGCAAAGGCCATCGCCGGTGAAGCCGGTGTGCCTTTCTTCTCGATTAGCGGCAGTGAATTTGTTGAGATGTTTGTCGGTGTGGGTGCCTCGCGTGTCCGTGATTTATTTGATCAAGCCAAACGGAATGCCCCTTGTATTATTTTTATTGATGAAATTGATGCCGTCGGGCGTCAGCGCGGCGCCGGAATGGGCGGCGGCCATGATGAAAGAGAGCAAACCCTTAACCAAATTCTGGTTGAGATGGACGGGTTTGATACGAATACCAGCGTTATTGTAATTGCGGCAACCAACAGACCCGATATTTTAGACGAAGCCTTGCTAAGGCCCGGGCGCTTTGACCGCAGAATTACACTTGACCGCCCCGATATTGTCGGGCGGAAGGCTATCCTAAAAATACACAGTAAAGGGAAGCCTTTAAACAAAACGGCCGATTTGGAATCGCTGGCAAAACAAACCGTCGGGTTTTCCGGAGCCGATTTAGCTAACTTAGTTAACGAAGCGGCTATCCTAGCTGCCCGCCGCAGTAAAAAGAGTATCGGGATGGCTGAACTCGAAGAATCAATTGACAGGGTTATTGCCGGCCCCGAAAGAAGAAGCCGCAAAATCAGCCCGAAAGAAAAAGAGATTACGGCCTACCACGAGGCCGGTCATGCGCTGGTTGCCAGAATGTCGCCCAATGCCGACCCTGTTCATAAAATCTCGATTGTCGCCAGAGGGATGAGTTTAGGTCATACCAGGCAGCTGCCGACCGAGGACCGCTATCTTTTAACGCGTTCTCAGTTTAAAGATATGCTGGCAACCCTGCTTGGCGGGCGTATCGCAGAAGAAATTATATTTGATGAAATCAGTACCGGTGCATCGGATGATATCCGCCGCGCAACAGCATTGGCACATAAAATGGTAACCGATTACGGTATGAGCGATAAATTGGGAACCCGAACATTCGGCAATAAACAGGAAATGATCTTTTTGGGGCGCGAAATATCCGAACAACGCGATTACGGCGATGAAATAGCAAACATCATCGACGACGAAGTTAATAATATTGTTCAGACGGCTTACGACAGTGCCAAAGAGATATTGCTTAAAAACAGAGACCGGCTTGAACATATTGCTCAATATTTAATGGCGAAAGAAACCATTGAAGCCGACGAATTGGAAAAACTGTTTACCGAGCCGGTGGAAACATTGGAAGCCGAGCTGCAGGAATATATCTCTACAGAATCGGCAAAGGAAGTTCCCGCAGTTGAACCTGTTGTCGATGAAGGGCCGAAAGAAAAAGTTGCCGATTTAATCAAGCAACCTAAACAAGCCCCCGGGGCTGCATAGTTTTAATTTAAAAAGGAGCTTAATTAATGGTAGAAATTACTAACAGCGTTATACCGATTGAAGATGTACTTAACAGCGTTCGCAATGATGCCAGCGGCGGGATTATTGCTTACATCGGGCTTATCAGGGATAATTCTTACGAAAAACGGGTTGTTTCCGTTGAGTACGGCAACGAGGACGGGGATGCCGAAGCAAGGCTGCAAAAGATTGTTGACGATACAAAAGAGAAATGGCCTGTAAACGACATGGCAATCGTCCATAGGGTTGGAAAACTGAATGTCGGCGATAATAACGTCGTAATCGCCGTATCGACGGGACACCGCCAAGAAGGCTTTGCCGCTTGTCAATTTGCCATTGATAAATTCAAGGAAGGGCTTCCGACATCCAAAAAGGAAACCTATACCGATGGTACTTGCTTGGATTACAAACCGAAGTGCTAATTTAGTTTGGTACTTGTAACTTCTCGCATCATATATTAGGCACTCCTTTAACTGGCTCTGGCTTAAGAGTCTGGGCTATAGGAGCTTTCTCAAAACCAATAATATCAGCCCAACTACGAGAATTATATTTTAGACCAGTGGCTTCAGCAGGTGATCTGTTATTTAATGCCATGTGAGGCTTAAAAAAGTTATAGTGAACCAGCCAACCATCGGTAAACCTTTGCAGGGTGTTTTTATTCTTTAAGGCACGCATTACTTTTGTGCGGCTTTCTCCTGATTATGGGTTTATGATATGTGCCTGATTTTCCTAAGTATCGAATGTATTTTTGAATTATCTTTCCGCCTTCATGGACAGTCTCAAATTAATAGCCATACCAATTCCCTGAATGCGGCGGTATCTCTTTTGCTATTACAAAGCTCATTTATTTGCCCTTCTCTGTGCTCGATTTTGTACCGTGCCTTTTCCATTACTTTGTTCGGATATATTATCCCTCAAATTTCGCTCTTTATGTTTGAGTATAGCTTCTCTAACACCTGCGATTAATATTGATATTTGTCTTTCTACTAATGGTTTTAATTGGCTCTTTTTAGCATAGATTCTAGCTGGTAATTTTTCTTTTAATATAGGGTTTTCATAAAGTGGTTTTGTACTAAGTAGCATATAATAATATCTTTCTGATATTGTAAAATAATTCGATATTTGTACACTTATATATGCTGAAGAGGCTTTTCTTTGTAGGGACTTTATCCTTTTTTCGTAATGCTTATATTTATGTGTAGACTTTAATTCATTTAACCCTGCATGATAGGTATCCAATATACTGCTCATATCCCCTAAGTCCAGAAGGGCTTGCTCTGTTTTATTATTTATACCGTTTATAGATATTTTTCTCATATACGCTCTGTTAACTGTATCAAATTCTTTTTCTATAGCTTTTTTATCTTTATTATATTCTATTGCTTTTGATAAAGAATGAAAATCTATTCCAAGTATAGTTTGATAATCATTAAATAAATTTTTCCATTGTTCTTCTGACAAATTTAATGAATAATCGTCTACAAAATTAGAGGTAATAACGTCTATTTTTTCAATCAAATCTGGAATACTCTCTATATCTTTTTTTATTTTCCAGTCTATAATAAAGGTTATTACGATTAATAATAATGTGATTATTGCGATAATTAATCCCCAAAGTTGTATTGCATTTAATTGCTCTAGCCACTTGCCTGTAACACTAGCTATCATACCCATCACAGCCAACACCCCCAATAACCAACGTATTGTTGAGATGGTTTCATTTGCTGTTTGGAAAAATGAAGATATTTTGTCAAACATTTTTTAAACCCCCTATCCTTTCGTTTAGGGGTATTATATAGCAAACTTATCATATTAGGCACTCCCTTGATACGAAAAGTTGCAAGTAAGTTTAGTTTAATATAACGGACTTTTTGAAAACGCCTGTTTTTATGAACGGGCGTTTTTTTGTTTAAAGATAAAATGGCACAGAGTTATCAAAACTTAAGAAACAAAAATGCCTCCCATAAATTAGGAGGCATTCTCATAATTAAACCTTATTTTAACGCATTTATTTATTGCGCTTAACCACAAAATCGGTAAGGGCAAGAAGCGCCTGACGGTTTTTCCCGTCCGCCACAGCATCCAAATTATGCCTTGCCATATTGCTATACTTTGAAGCTGTATCATAACACTCATCAATAATGTCTGTGCTTTTTAACAAAGAAATCGCTTCTTTAACGTTTTCTTGCTTATCGCCTTCATCTTTGAAAATACGTCGGACGGGGTTATCGCCCGGGAAACGCTCCAAAAGCATCATCGACGGCAATGTCATTGTTCCCTGAATTAAATCAGAGGCAACCGGTTTTCCCAGCTCATTCTCGCTGGCGGTAAAATCAAGGATATCGTCTACTATTTGGAAGGAGATTCCTAAATTGATTCCGTAATCTCTCATCGCTTTGATTTCTTCTTCGGAGGCTCCCCCCAACACCGCCCCGCCCTCGGTTGCCAAAGCAAAAAGAGCCGCTGTTTTACCGGTAATCCGTTCAAGATAATCATCAAACGTTTGGTTGATTTGGAAGGAACTGAACCCCTGTTTCAATTCGCCGTGAGAAATCGCTTCAAGCGTTTCGGCAAATAACCCGACCACACGCAAATTGCCGGTGGCAATGGCAAAAAGTGAGGCCTTGGCAAACAAGTAATCCCCAAAAATAATGGCCCTATCCACACCCCAAATACTGTTAATTGTTGCCCGTCCGCGGCGCACGTTGGCTTTGTCGATAGCATCGTCATGGACAAGCGTGGCAATATGCATTAGTTCACTGGCAGATGCCATATTAACCAACTTTTCGTGCTGATAGTTATACAAACTGCCGGAATGCAGTGCCAGTAAAGGGCGCACCACTTTACCGCCGGAACCTAAAATTTGTTCCAGCATTTTATGAAGTTCGGGGAAGGTCTTACTCTTTTCGGACGCAAGCACTTTAAACTTATCTTCAACCCCGGTAAGCCCGTCTTTAACGAGCGAATAAACTTGTTTTATATCCACGACGATATTTCTCCTATCGTTTTATATTTCATCGCTTTTGCCGAGTCTAGCGGTTTCTTGTTCGATAATCTCTTCATCCAGCTTGGTAAAAAGCGGCTGGGGCGGTAATAATTTTTGCCCCGGCGAAGGAAGGCGTAATTGCCATCCGTCATCTTCCACTTTACCGTCAAAACCGAGATATTCGTGCAATTTTTGAGAGCTAAACGGCAGGAAAGGATAAAATGCGGTTCTAAGGCCGGAAATAACCGAGATTGCCACATAAAGGGTTACCGCTGCCGCTTGCCTATCGATTTTAATAACCTTCCAAGGGGATTTTTCTTCAAGATAGCGATTAGCTTCCTGTGCCAATGCCATTGCTGTTCGAATGGCTTCCTTAAACTTGCACGCGGCTATCAATTCCCCCATTTTTTCCAACGTCGCTTCGGTTTTTTTCAAGATAACCTGGTTTTCATCATCTATATCGATCGGATCCGGAACACAACCGTCAAAACTGCGGTAAGTAAAAGTCAGAACGCGTTGAACCAAATTACCGTATGTCGCTACCAACTCGTCGTTATTGCGGCGTACAAATTCACGCCATGAGAAATCGGTATCGCTGGATTCCGGCATATTCGCCGAAAGTAAATATCTTAACGGGTCGGGGTCGTAGCGCGAGAGATAATCCGGCAGCCAAACCGCCCAATTTAAGCTGCTTGAAAGTTTCCTGCCCTCAATGGTGAGGTATTCATTGGCAGGAACATCGTAAGGTAAATTAAGACCTCCGTATCCCAAAAGCATCGCCGGCCAAATTATGGTATGGAAAGGAATATTGTCCTTCCCGATGAAATTATAGCTTTTAACGTCATCGGCTTGCCAGAATTCGCGCCATTTATCGGGGTTACCACCGGCTTTTGCCCATTCCTTGGAGGCTGACAGATAACCGATAACCGCCTCAAACCAAACATATATGCGCTTGCCCTCATAGCCCTCAAACGGCAGCGGAACCCCCCAACTGATATCACGTGTAATTGCCCGGTCTTTTAATCCGGATTGGAGGTAGCCGATTGTAAAATTGGCAACGTTTGCGCGCCAATGTTTCTGTTTTTTAACCCATGTCAACAGCTCGTCTTCAAAAGCGGAAAGCTTAAGAAAGAACTGTTCGGAATCGCGAAACTCAGGGGTTGTGCCGCATGTTCTGCAACGTGGGGCTTTTAATTCATTCGGGTTTAAGGGTTGCCCGCACTTGTCGCATTGATCCCCGCGCGCACCCTCGTAACCGCATAAATGACATGTTCCTTCTACGTAACGGTCCGGTAGATAGCGGTTGCATTTAGAGCAATAAGGCTGTAAGACAGTATCCTTATAAATGTACCCCTTATTAAAAAGGGTCATAAAGATATCCTGCGATACTTCCCGGTGGTTTTCGGTTCCGGTACTGGTAAAAAGGTCAAACGTTATTCCAAAATCTTTAAAAGACTCTAAAAATTGCTTGTGATATTTTTCGGCAATTTCGGAAGGCTCTACCCCCTCCTGCTCGGCGCGAATCGTTATCGGTGTGCCGTGCACGTCCGACCCCGATACCATTAAAACAAGATTGCCCTTTGTACGGTGATAACGGGCAAAAATATCCGGCGGGAGGTAGGCTCCGGCAATATGACCCAAGTGAAGCGAACTATTGGCATACGGCCAAGCCACTCCGATAAGTATTTTTTCTCTCATACCGCCTTATTCCTGATTAAAATCCGATTCGGTAAAAAAGGAAAGGATTTTTTCGCCTTTTTCCACTTTATAATGCGCATATCCTTTATCGAGGGCGCATTTTACGCAGTAGCGCACGGTCTCACCCTTTTCAACTTCTTTGCCGTCTTCTTCATCAACGCAAAGATACCTCTCCGGATATTGAATAACACGATTACAAATATCGCAGTTAATTCCGCCTAATGAGATACATCCCCTTCTCATATTTAACTCTTTAACTCCTTTTAATCATCAATCAGATATTAACAAACGGATTACGATAAAAGTTTCAGCCACGCCTGGTAAACTTCTTTTTTCGCTAATCCAGTTTCTTTAACCACTTTTTCCACAGATTCTCTGGCCCCTAACCCCTCTTGCTGTAATGCCTCAAGCCTTTTGATTACATCGCCGGTAAGCTGTGGTTTTTCCTTGGCTTTGCCGTCAATCACAAGAACAAATTCGCCTCTCGGATCGTTAAAGTGTTCCAGCGCCTCGCTAGCCGTTCCCCGAAAGACTTCTTCGTACATTTTTGTAAGTTCACGGCAAACACAAATTCTTCTGTCGCCTAAAACGTATATTATATCACTTAATGCCGCCTGCAAGCGATGAGGCGCTTCGTAAGCGATTATTGTACCGGTTTCGGAAAGAACTGTTGTAAGCACCTTTCTTCTGTCGCCGATTCTGCGCGGCAGGAAACCGATAAAAGTAAAACGATCTGTCGGCAAGCCCGAAACAGCCAGAGCCGTTATGATTGCCGAGGGTCCGGGAATCGGTACAACCGTAAAACCCTTTTCAACAGCGGCGGCAACCAGCTCGTATCCGGGGTCGGAAATACCCGGCATCCCGGCTTCCGAAACAATGGCTATATCTTTCTGCTCCAGTTGGCTTAAGATATAGTCCAGCTTATCTATTTTATTATGCTCGTAATAACTTGTCAGGGACGTTTTTATCTCGTATTTGTCCAGTAGTATCCTGGTTTTACGTGTATCTTCGGCAGCAATTAAATCTACCTCACGCAAAATCCTGACAGCTCGCGGGGAAATATCTTCCAAGTTTCCAATGGGGGTCGCCACAATATACAGGCTAGGCATTTATATTTTGTCTTCCTTATTTTTTACATTATAACGTAATCGGTTTTCAGAGTCTAGAAAATAATATGCAGACCTGCTACTGTTTGTGATATAATAACCAATTAAATTTAGCAAACCGCTTTTTTTATTTTCTTTTAACCATTTAACTGCTACCGTATACTATATATTAATTTCATTAAGGAGGAAAAGTTATGAGTGTACCCCAATATAAAGAGTTGCGCCGTTCTTACGGTTTTGACGAAGTTGCGATAGTCCCCGGAGACGTATCGATAAACCCCGACCAAACCAATTTGGATTTAAAAATCGGTGATATAACCTTTGGATTGCCGGTGATTGCTTCGGCAATGGACGGAGTAACCGATACCAAGACAGCCGTTATTATGAGTAATTACGGCGGCTTGTCGGTTTTAAACCTCGAAGGGATTCAAACACGATACGAAAGACCGGATGATATTTTAGAAGAAATAGCGCAAGCCCCCAACGATCAAATTACCGCCTTAATGCAAAAAATATATTCCCAGCCGATGAGAGATGACCTGGTAGCGGAGCGTATAAAAGCAATTAAAAAAGAAGGCGCCGTCTGTGCCGTTTCGGTTACACCGGCTAACACAAAAAGGCTTGCGCCGATTATTGTAGAAGCGGGAGCCGATATTTTGGTTGTTGCTTCAACGGTAACCACCGCCCGCCACATTTCAAAAAGCTACAAGGGTTTGAGCTTTGAAGAGCTTTGCAATACTATTTCGATTCCGGTTGTTGTCGGTAACTGTGTCAGCTACAGCGCTTGCTTGGAACTGATGCGAACCGGTATTGCGGCCATTCTGGTCGGTGTCGGCCCCGGTGCCGCCTGTACTTCTCGCGAAGTACTTGGTATCGGCGTTCCTCAGATTACGGCAACAATGGATTGTGCCGCCGCCCGTGATGATTACGAAAAAGAGTCCGGCAGATACGTCCCTGTTATTACCGACGGTGGTTTCCGCAAGGGCGGCGACGTTTGCAAGGCATTTGTTGCCGGTGCCGATGCGGTAATGCTCGGTTCAATACTGGCTCAAGCCAAAGAAGCCCCGGGCAGGGGTTACCATTGGGGAATGGCTAATCCGCACGCTTCCCTTCCCAGAGGTACAAGGATTAAAGTCGGTGTTAATAGCTCTTACGAACAAATCCTGTTTGGCCCGTCTTCGATAACCAACGGCAGCCAGAACTTAATCGGCGCGCTGCGCACGACGATGGGTGTTTGCGGAGCGGCAACAATCAGGGAATTACAGCAGGCTGAAATGGTAATTGCGCCTTCAATAACCAGCGAAGGCAAGTTTTATCAGATGAGCGGACTTGCTTCCAAGTAACGATAATTAAGGACTAAAAAACGAAAGCCCTCGCAAAACACGAGGGCTTTTTTATATGCGGAATTATATGTGCTTATTCGTCGTCTTCGTCTTCATCGTCACCGGCATCGGCAGCAACCGGTGCTTCTCTGGGCACCTGAGGCACTATCGCTCTCGATTTATCCTGTTTGCGTTTGGAAGGAACGACAAGTTTCTCCGTATCCTTTTTGAATTTTTTAAGCGCCTCAAGTGATTCGGTATCGTTAACCTGCACTACCACCCCACACACCCCCATATCCCAAATCGCCTGTAATTCATCAACACTTAACCCCAAAGGCACGGATACCAAAAGCGGTTTGGATGTCAAAAGTGCAAAACGCTTGTAAACGGTTAATTTTTGCCAAGTAAGCAAGAATTTTTCGTTTTGTTTTTCATCCAGGAAAAAAGCGTTTTGAGGCATTGTATCCAAAACGCGGATCATTTCGGTAGGCATTTCGTTATTAACAACAATTACTTTGTCCGTTTTTTCGGATTTCAATAAAGAAGCGGCCGGGATATTATCATCAAAAACAACAAAGTCGAGTACCGTTTTCTCAAAATCAATTTTTACGGAACCGTTGAGGCGGCATCCGCACGGAATATTTTTAACCGCTTTGGCAGCTTTTTCGGCAGCTTTAACATCTGCAGCTTTTTGAGCATTAAACAGCAGCGCATCCGCAACATCGGCAATATCCGTTCCAGCCGATAAATCCGCCTGACCGACCAAAGCAATAACAAGCAGTTTCGGTTTTAAGTTTTTTTGGACAGTTCTGAAACCCAAAGGCGGCGGCTCGGAATGCGAAGCCTGTTTTAATATATCAATTAAACGACCCATCTTCCCTCCCAAAATATAAGGATAATAGTGGAGCCAGCGAGAGGATTCGAACCCCCGACCCGCGCTTTACGAAAGCGCTGCTCTACCTACTGAGCTACGCTGGCTTTAGCTAAAGTATAGCATAAACCCCGCTGTTGATAAAAAATCAAAAAGAGGGTTTAGCTGCGTTTCGGACGTTGCAGCAGAAACGAAAGTAAAATACCGCCGTCCACCTGGCTAACGCTGTGCGAAATTATCAGCCAGCCCCCGCCGTTAAGATTTGGTAGCGATTTACTGATATTATTTAAGGTTTTTGAAACCTTTAACGCAAAGGCCTTTTGTAGTTCAGGGTTTTTATAATCCGGTCCGTCGGATAAAATATCATCGTCCTGTTTTTGAAAGACAAACTCGGTTGCCATCGCATATTCATAAGGATTTTCCAAAATGTACCTCCGTTTATGTATAATGATTATGATTGTTATACGCAAACAATGTCAATGTTTTTGGAAAGCGTTTTGAATTTTTACATCAAGATTTATTCGGAATGAGGTAGATTTTAGTTATGGATAACAAATTCAATATTAACGCGACAACAGTTTTAAATAACGGCGTGCAAATGCCGGTGTTAGGCTTGGGGACATGGCAAATAACCGGAGAGGCCGCCGAAAAAGCAGTTGGGTGGGCGTTAAAGAGCGGTTACAGACATATCGATACGGCAACCGCGTATCACAACGAGGTTAATGTCGGCAAGGCTTTAGCCGAAAGCGGAGTTTCGCGTAAAGACCTCTTTATAACAACCAAACTCTGGAATACAGACCACGGTTACGATAATACGATTGCCGCCCTTGAAAAAAGCCTGCGGGATTTAGGGCTTACTTATGTCGATTTATACCTGGTACATTGGCCGGTAAGCGGTATGTATACCGAAACATGGAAGGCAATGGAGCATCTGCTTGCTGCCGATAAATGCCGCGCCATCGGTGTCAGTAATTTTACAATCAGGCATTTGGACGAACTTTTAAAAGAAGCGCTTGTTATTCCGGCGGTAAATCAAATGGAATTTAGCCCTTACCTTTATCAAAAGGATCTATTGGATTACTGCAATTCAAAAAAGATTCAGGTTGAGGCTTACAGCCCCTTAACGCGCGGCAACCAACTGGATGACCCCGAACTGGCGTCCATTGCCGCCAAATACGGTAAAAGCACTGCTCAAATACTTATCAGATGGTCGTTACAATCGGGGCTGGTTGTTATTCCGAAAGCATCATCGCTAAAGCATATCCAAGAAAATGCGGATGTATTCGACTTTGAAATATCCGCGGAAGATATGCAAAAAGTAACATCATTTCATAAAGATTTGCGCATCTGCTGGAACCCTGAAAAAGAAGCTTAAATCGATAAAACCTTGTGCTATTCAAGATTGAATTATCAGTTTTTGGGGACTTTCGGAGAAGGCAACAGCACCTCTGCGCTTGATAAGTCCAATGTACTAAGAGTACAATAATCTATGCAATTATTAAAGGAGTTTTTTCATGGAATCCAACCCTTACAAAGTTAAATCCGGACTCGCCCAAATGCTTAAAGGCGGCGTTATTATGGATGTCGTTAACCCCGAACAAGCCAAAATCGCCGAAGCCGCAGGCGCCTGCTCCGTTATGGCCCTCGAAAGAGTGCCCGCCGATATCCGTGCCGCAGGCGGCGTCGCCCGCATGGCCGATATCTCCGTTATCGAAAATATTATGAAGGCCGTTTCTGTTCCCGTTATGGCTAAATGCCGTATCGGTCATTTTGTTGAAGCCAGGGTATTGGAATCAATCGGCATCGACTTTATTGATGAATCCGAAGTCCTAACCCCTGCCGATGAAACCAACCACGTCTGGAAGCACGATTTCAAAGTGCCTTTCGTTTGCGGTTGCCGCAATATCGGCGAGGCCTTAAGGCGTATTGCCGAGGGCGCCGCAATGATTCGCACCAAAGGCGAAGCCGGCACCGGTAATATCGTTGAAGCCGTTAGGCATATGCGCACGGTTACCGATAGCATCAGAGAGCTTGCCAACATGCCGCAAGAAAAATTGATTACCTTTGCCAAAGAAAACGGCGCTCCCTACGAACTGGTTAAATTAGTCCGCGATACCGGTAAACTACCCGTTGTTAACTTTGCCGCCGGAGGCGTTGCCACACCGGCCGATGCCGCCTTAATGATGCAGCTCGGCGCCGAGGGTGTCTTTGTCGGCTCAGGCATCTTTAAATCGGAAGACCCCGAAAAGAGGGCTAAAGCCATCGTTAAAGCGGTCGCCAACTATCAAAACTACGAAATTATTGCCGAGGTTAGCCGAAACTTGGGTGAGGCTATGCCCGGAATCGAAATTAAACAAATCCCCGAAGACCAAATGCTCTCATCAAGGGGATCGTAAATTGCGGGAGGCTCGATTTGCCGAGAGTAATTGATGAAGAACTTAACGCATTACTGGAGATTTTGCCGCCGCATATCCGCCAACCGTTACAGCAACAAGAAGAGATAGATTTTTTGCTTGAAATCGTCTTGGATCTCGGTCGTTATCCGGAAGCGCGTTTCCCAAATAGCGACGTATGCCTGAGCATGCAAGAAGTTTCCCAAGATGATATCGACTTCGTAACCGCAAGAATCGGCAGTTTCGGTGAGGATAACCGTGCCGGTATTGAGCGCACGTTGCACCGTATTTCGGCTATCCGCAATCGTAAAGGTAAAATTGTAGGGCTTAGCTGCCGCGCCGGACGCGCCGTTTTCGGCACCATTAAAATAATAGAAGACTTGGTTCAATCGGATAAAAGCGTTTTACTGTTAGGACGCCCCGGAATCGGGAAAACGACAATGCTAAGAGAGGCGGCGCGTGTACTTTCGACAGTGGCAAAGAAGCGTGTCGTAATTGTTGATACTTCAAACGAAATTGCCGGCGACGGAGATATCCCGCACCCTGCCATCGGACGCTCACGCCGTATGCAGGTAATCTCCCCCAACATGCAGCATGCCGTTATGATTGAAGCAGTCGAAAACCATATGCCTCAGGTGATTATAATTGATGAAATCGGCACCGAATTGGAAGCGCAGGCCGCCCGCACAATTGCCGAACGAGGCGTTCAGTTAATCGGTACGGCGCACGGTAATACACTTGAAAACCTGATGTTAAACCCAACCCTTTCCGACCTGATTGGCGGAATACAATCGGTAACTTTAGGCGATGAAGAAGCAAAAAGGCGCGGCACTCAAAAAACCATTTTAGAGCGCAAATCACCGCCGACTTTTGATATAGTAATTGAAATCCAAGACAGGTACCAAGTTGCGGTCCACCCCGATGTTGGGGCATCGATAGATGCTCTTCTTCGCGGATATCCGGCAACAACCGAAACGCGCTCCTTGGATAGTAACTGTGAAGTCGTTATTAAAAGGGAAGAGTTTTTTGACGTAAAAGAAAAGCCATCCAAATCGCGCGAAAGCACACCCCAAAAAAGGCAACCGTCGCCGAAGCTCTACCCTTTCGGTATTAACCGCGTCCGTCTGGAACAAGCGGCCAAGGAGCTGCATGTTACCTTGAATTTGGTGGATAATCTTAACGATGCGGATATGATGATAACTTCTAAAACTTATTATCGTAACCGTCCGCAAAAAATACGTGATGCCGAAGCATCCAATCTGCCGGTTTATGTGCTCCGCAAACACACCCCAATCCAGCTCAAACAAATGCTGGCAACCATCCACCCCGGAGCTGTTATCAGCAAAAACGAAGGCAGAAGTTACATTTTAGGTTCAGCGATTAAAGAGGCTGAAGAAGCGGTGGATATTGCCAAAGAAAGCACGGAGGCTGTTGAGCTAAACCCGCAAAGCGCTTATATTCGCCGTTTGCAACATATCGTTGCCGAAAGAAACAATCTTTTATCCAAAAGCACCGGCAGGGAACCCAACCGGCGGGTAAGTATATTTAAGGAATCGTAGTTATGTCTTTGTTTATTACTTTTGAGGGCGGTGAAGGCAGCGGCAAGAGCTTCCAATCCAGTGTACTTTTAAAGCTACTGGCACGTGACGAAATCGCAGCAATTCAAACCAGAGAACCCGGCGGAACACAAATCGGGGAGGAAATTTCAAGGTGCGTTAAATGGCAAACCGAACCTATTTCTCCGCTCTCCGAGCTTTTACTGTTTAATGCTTCACGCTGTCATTTAATTGAAAGTGTTATCCGCCCGGCATTAAAGGAAGGTAAAATCGTTATATGCGACCGTTTTACCGATTCCACCCTTGTTTATCAGGGTTTTGGGCGCCAGCTGGATATGAATACAATCAATGAGATTAACAATTTGGCAACGGGCGGATTAAAACCCGATCTTACAATACTGATGGATATCCTGCCGGGGATTGGACTGGCACGTAAACACGGGCAAAAAAGAGACCGCTTCGAAAAGGAAAGCCTCACTTTTCACAATAAAATTCGCAAAGGCTACCTGGAACTGGCGGCCAAAGAACCGGAAAGATGGTTTGTAATCGATGCGTCAAAAAGCAAAGAAGAAATTGCCCGGGAAATCTGGCAAAAAGTACGCCCGCTAATCAAACAGAAAAACGATGATGAGATTGAAATCGAAGAAACTTTTTCGGCAACGGATTACACGGAACCCGATGAGAATGCCGGGGAAGGAACAGCAGAATGAAAAAAATAGGGGTTGCTCTTAGCGGCGGTGTTGACTCTTCTGTCGCCTGTCTGCTTTTAAAAGACAGGGGCTATGATATTTTTGCAATTACAATGTCGATTTCCGAATACAGTGATGATAAAATCGAATCGGCTTCGCAGGTTGCCGAGAAGTTAGCTATCCCACACTATGTGGTAGATCTTAAAAAAGAGTTTAACGAAGAAGTAATTCAGCCTTTTTGTTACAGTTACAGTATCGGAAAAACCCCAAACCCTTGCGTCCGCTGTAACTATCACATCAAATTCAACGCACTTTTTGAAAAAGCAAAAGAGCTTGGGGCGGATTATCTGGCCAGCGGACATTATGCCCATATTTTGGAAACAGGCGCGGAATTCAAACTGTTTAAGGGGGTTGACTCCGTTAAAGACCAATCGTACTTTCTTTATATGTTAAAACAGGAACAGTTAAAACATCTATTGATGCCGCTGGGAGGATTTACCAAAAAGGAAGTAAAAGCAATCGCCGCAAAACTTGGAATCAGCACCGTTACAGGGCATGAAAGCCACGATATTTGTTTTATCCCACAAAACGGATACGATGAGTTTATCCATGAAAATGTACCCACCGAACGCGGCAATGTCCTGGATACCGACGGCAAAATAATCGGAGAACATAAAGGGCTCGCCTATTACACCGTCGGGCAAAGACAGGGGCTGGGATTGGCGTCAAGCAGCAGGAAATATATTGTTAAACTGGACCCGTTCAATAATACTATTATTCTTGGGGAATACGAACAGCTTTTCTTAAACAAACTGCGCGCCGGTGAGTTAACTTGGGTATCGGGGAATGCCCCGCTTAACACGGAGCAAATAAATGCCAAAATCCGTTACAGAGCCCCCGAATCG
This sequence comes from Dehalococcoidales bacterium, assembly GCA_041656115.1. Classification (NCBI taxonomy): domain Bacteria; kingdom Bacillati; phylum Chloroflexota; class Dehalococcoidia; order Dehalococcoidales; species Dehalococcoidales bacterium. Next base: position 255,517 of record JBBAED010000002.1, read on the forward strand.
CCGGTTAAAATAAAATTTGACGGTAATTATTGCGATGTGGAATTTGAACATCCTCAATGGGCAATAACACCCGGGCAGTCAATTGTTTTTTATCGCGGGGATGAGGTATTGGGCGGGGGTATAATTGAATCCCCCGATTTCTCAATGAGCTAATCCTTACCTAATAATAAATCCAATCAAAGGAAGAATATTGAAGTCTGCTAATAAACCGACATTCGATGAAGAAAAGAAATTAACCAAGCAAGGATTCCGTTGCATTGCCGGAGTTGATGAAGCCGGGCGCGGCTGTTTAGCGGGGCCGGTAGTTGCGGCGGCAGTTATTCTTCCTTCAAAAATGAAAAGAGACTGGTTAAAACAGGTAGCGGACAGCAAGTTACTAACCGCCGAAAAGCGCGAATATCTTTATCCGTTTATTCGCGAAGAAGCCGTTGCATACGGAATAGGTGTCGTATCGAACGAAATTATCGATGTAACAAATATTTTACAAGCTACAAAACTTGCAATGAAACTGGCAATTGAAAAGTTGGATCCGCAACCGGATACCCTGCTTATAGACTACCTAAAATTGCAGGATGTACACCTGCCGCAAAAGGGAATCCCTCACGGAGACGGCTTGTGTTTATCAATTGCTTGCGCCTCAATTGTAGCTAAAGTTTACAGGGATAAATTGATGGATGAAATGGATGAGTTGTACCCGGGTTACGGATTATGTAAACATAAAGGCTATTGGACCGCAGAGCACATTTCGTGCCTTAATGAACTCGGCCCCTGCCCGATACACCGCCGTACTTTCCGCCCAATCAAAGGAATGTATTTACGTTGAAGCTCTCGCGCAAAGAAATCGGCGCGCTCGGAGAATCCCTCGCCGCAAATCACCTCAAAAATAATGGCCTGGTTATAATTGAAACCAACTACCGATGCCCTCACGGGGAAATAGATATTATTGCTCAAGAAAAAAACTGTATTGTTTTTACGGAAGTTCGCACCAAGACCGGAAATTTGTTCGGTGCGCCCGAAGAATCGATAACAGAAAGTAAAAAGAAGCACTTAATAGATACGGCTTATACCTATCTTGAAGAAAAAGACCAAATGCAAGAGGATTGGCGGATTGATTTTGTCGCCGTGGAACTGGACCGTAACCATAAGCAGACAAGAATCGAGCATTACAGAAATGCAATTGAAGGATAAGGCTTATTAAACAAAGCTCCTCGCCGTTCGTTGGACCCTTCGACAAGCTCAGAATGACGCTACCGTCTTTGCGAGGAGCGAGCCTCTGGCGAGCGACGTGGCAATCTCCAGAAAATTTATTAGAGATTGCTTCGCCTTCCCTACGGGAATGGTCTCGCAAAGACAAGGGAGAATTGGTTCGCTGCGCTCGCAAAGACAGGGGTTTTGTCATCCCGCTTTCCTCTCTTGTCATCCTGAACGCAGTGAAGGATCTAAGATAACGGGGAATGTAGGCTGTAAGGTACCCTCAGCAACAAAAAGAGGCATCGCCCTACCGTATAAAGAGTTGCCGAACAGTGTACTATCCACCAACTCCCAGATTCTTCGGCAAGCTCAGACCCTTCGACAGGCTCAGGGCGCTCGGAATTTGGATTGTCTTTGCGAGGAACGAGCCTTTAGGCGAATGACGTGGCAATCTCCAAGAAATTTAATCTATATGAGATTGCTTCGCCTTCCCTGCGGGAATGGTCTCGCAAAGACAAGGGAGAATTGCTTCGCTGCGCTCGCAAAGATAGAGGTCTTCCCCCAGCCGTTCGTATCCTTCGACAGGCTCAGGGCGCTCGGAATTTGGATTGTCTTTGCGAGGAACGAGCCTTCGGCGAGTGACGTGGCAATCTCCTACGGATTTATTAGAGATTGCTTCGCTGCGCTCGCAAAGACAGGGGTTTTGTCATCCCGCTTTCCTCTCTTGTCATCCTGAACGAAGTGAAGGATCTAAGAGGACGGGAAATGTGGGCTGTTAGGTGACCTCGGAAACAAAAAAGAGGTATCATCCTGCCGTAAATACGCTACCGAACGGTGCACTATCCTCTAACCCCTAGATTCTTCGGCAGGCTCAGAATGACAATAACAAACAATACTGCCTTTTTAGTACTTTCGGTTATTGTATTGGTTCACTTTGAAGAGTAGAATCAAATTAAGGGCAAAAAATGCAACCTTTTTAATAAAATGCGGTTATCCTATAAAAGGGGGTAAAAATATTTTTAAAAAACAGGGATTTGTTCAGGTTTTGTTAAGATTTAAGTGGTAGAGTATAAAAAACAAGGGAAATTGATAGTAAATTAGTACTACTAAAAAATACACTCGAGGCAAAATTATGTTTTATATAGTATTGCAAAAAGCATACGGGGTATGGCAAGTGGATAGTAGAATGCCCTGCCCTTTTAGCACAGGGATTGGGCTAGGGATGCAGTTTGTAAAAAATGATATTTAGAAAATTAAGGAGATTAAAAATGTTTAAATTAAAATCAAAAAGAAAACTAAGGAGAGTTTATAGACCATGACTATAACAAACAAAACAAACTTCCGGTATTCAAATGCTATTACCAGTGGCATACTGAGTATCGTAGCTGCAGGTATTTCTATCCTGTTCATCGTTGGGGTTTTAATTATTGAATATATCAGATATTATGCAGGTGATATTCCTTCCCCTCCTGGCATCGCCTATTTTATTGCCTTCGGGGGATTAAGGCTAATCGCACTGATTGCGAGCATACTTGCTATTACAGGCGGTATATATTCTATAAAGAGGAAAAATCAATGGATTGCTATGGCCGGGGTTACCGCCTCCATTTTTTGCTACCCTGCGATGATTTTAGGTATTGTAGCTACGATTATGCTGGCAATATCGATATTTAGAAAAGAATTTAAAATAGAAGCATTATGAAGTATAAAATGTGTACAAGATAATTATAGCGATAGGTTTAATAATGCCTTTGTTTTTTATCGCATCTTGCTACAAAAAAAGTCAAATAGATTATATTGAACCGAAAACTCAGAATGACAAGTTATAAACGTCTTTACGAGGAGCGAGCCCTTAGCGAGTGACGTGGCAATCTCCAAGGAATTTAATCTATATGAGATTCTTCGCTTCGCTCTGAAAAACAGTGGAGTTTATTTATTAGAGATTGCTTCGCCTTACCTACAGGAATGGTCTCGCAAAGACAAGGTATCCCCCCAGCCGTTCATGTCCTTCGTCAGGCTCAGAGCGAACGAGAAAAGATAAACCACAATGCCAAAAAATATTCCCCTATCTTCTTCCTTGTGTTAGAATTAAACACACTTTAATAAAGTTCACCTATTTCCAAGGAAGTAAAATGAATTCATCCGAAGAGTTTGCCGGTCAGACCCTGCGTATTATCGATGCCAACTTAAACCGCATCGGTGAGAGTTTACGCTTGCTTGAAGATATCGCCAGGTTGATTCTTAATGATGCCACTCTATCAAGACAGTTAAAAGAAATGCGGCACGACCTTGAGGATGTCGATTTTACCTTCAAAAAACAACTAATCCAAGCCAGACAAGCCAACTCCGACGTCGGCGCCGACATAAAAGTAGAACAACAACTCGAAAAGAGAAGCTTACATACATCGGTTATTGCCAACTGCCGCCGTATCGAACAATCGTTAAGGGTTATCGAAGAACTCGCCAAAACCCCCGGAATTGAGTTAAACCCTGCCGATTTTGAAAAAGCCCGCTTTCAACTTTACACTACGGAAAAGACAATTATTTCTAAATTACTCCGTAAAGATAAATCCGCTAAAATCAACGGGCGGGTTGTTATTATTGATACCGCCTACGTTAAAAATGAAAACCTGACAGAAGTTGCAAAGCAAGCCCTGAACAGCGAAGCTAAAATTATTCTGTTAAGCGATAAAACCACACCTAAAGACAAACTGCTGCAAGAAGTCATTGAAATTGGCAAGTTATGTAAAGAATACAATGCCCTGTTTATAATTAAGGGTCATATTGATATCGCAATCGCTTCGGACGCCGACGGGATTCATATCGGGGCTGAGGATATCCCCATAGCGACAGCACGTAAGCTGCTGCCAATAGATAAAATAATCGGTTACACCGTCAAAACCTCCCAAGAAGCCCTTTTTGCCGAGCAAGAAGGAGCAGATTATATTGCTCTTTCGGCAATTTTTGACCATGATTTCAAAACAGATACAGAACCCGCCCGAGCTAAGAATTTACATTGCATAAAAGAAAAAACAGGTCTGCCGATAGTTGGACTGGATAACATAATTTATGATAGTATATGCGGAGTGATTTCCTGTGGCGCTGAATCGGCAACGGTCGTTAGTGTCGAGCCGGAGGTTAGCTCTTTGAAAGAAGCCACAATACAACTTATAAAGGGATATAAGTCTGACAAATGAGTGAGCTTTCGGATAAACTGGATATAATCGCCGAAGTAATCAGAAAAGACTTTTCAGAAAAGGATGCTGCCCGCGAGAAATCCCTGCCCCTCTGCCGCGAGGCCATCCGCTACTGCAGTAATGCCATTAGGGCTATTCACAGACAAGAATTCGACAAAGCCAAAGAAATGCTGCAAACGGCAAGAGCCCTTCTTACCGAGGCCGAAGCCGCCATCAATACCTGCAGCGAACTCAGAAACACCGGTTTTCTTCATGATGCCCAAAAAGAACTTGCCGAAGGCTATGCCACATATGCCCTTATAACCGGTCAAAGCTTACCGACCCCCGATGAAATCGGCGTGGATTATGCCGCATATCTTAACGGTCTGGGGGAAGCAATCGGAGAACTAAGGAGATATCTGCTCGACGGAATAAGAAAAGGCGACCAATCCCGCGGCGAAGAGCTTTTAGAGGCTATGGACGATATTTATAACACCCTTGTTACGATTGATTTCCCCGATGCAATTACCGCCGGTCTTCGCCGTACCACCGACAATTTTCGCGGGGTACTCGAAAAAACCCGCGGTGATTTAATTTTGATTCTTCAGCAGCAAAGCTTAGAAAATAAATTAGAAAAATATTACGAAAGGAGAATACAGCATTGAGTTTAATTTATTTCTCAATTCTGGCAGGCGTTCTTGGATTAGTTGTTGCCGGTTTGTTCGCCCGCTACGTGCTTAAACAGCCCGAAGGCGGTAAACAGGTACAAGAAATCTCGAATGCCATCAAAGAAGGCGCTCTGGCCTTCTTGGGAAGAGAATATCGCATACTGGCAATTTTTGTTGTTATCGTTGCGGTAATCTTGGGAGTTGTTCCCGCCCTCGGCTGGGGGGTTTCCTTCTCATTTATCTTTGGAGCTGTTTGTTCGGGTCTGGCCGGCTTTGTCGGTATGAGCATTGCCATTAGATCCAACTCCAGAACAGCAACAGCGGCGCAAGAGAGCCTTAATCAGGGTTTGCGTGTTTCTTTCCGCAGCGGCGCCGTGATGGGATTATCGGTAGTCGGTATCGGTATTCTCGGTTTAAGCATCCTCTATCTTATCTTCGGTAACGATCCCAATTTTATAGCTATCATCCCCGGATACGGTTTCGGAGCTTCATCGGTAGCTATCTTTGCCAGGGTCGGAGGCGGTATTTTTACTAAAGCCGCAGACACCGGAGCCGACATTGTCGGTAAAGTTGAAAAAGGCATTCCCGAAGATGACCATCGCAACGCCGCAGTTATTGCTGATTTTGTCGGCGATAACGTCGGTGATGTAGCAGGTATGGGCGCCGACCTTTTTGAATCATATGTCGATTCAATTATTGCCACTATGGCGCTCGGCATGGTTGCCGTCTTCTCCACTTCCCTTGATAAGGCCCTTGTTCCCGATATGGAATCCGCTTGGTTCTTACCGCTGATGATTGCCGCAGGCGGAATTTTAGCCTCTGTAATCGGCATCTTTGCCATCAGAGTCGGTGAAAACTTAAAGATGACGGCGCTCTTAAACGCACTGCGACGCGGCACTTTTGTTTCCGCAATACTGACTGCTGTCTTTTCCTTCTTTATTGTTTGGGGAATGGGAATTGATGTTAACATCTTTTGGGCAATTATGACCGGTCTTATTGCCGGTGTTTTAATTGGCGAAAGTACCAACTACTACACTTCCTATGTTTATAAACCCACTCTTGATGTTGCCAAAGCATCTCAAACCGGTGCCGGAACAAATATTGTCAGCGGCTTTGCTAACGGTTTGATGAGTACCTTTATCCCCATTTTTATTATTGTTATTGCCATTTTGGTTGCTTACAAGTTAGGCGATATGTACGGTATTGCGATTGCCGGTGTCGGTATGCTGGCAACACTGGGTATTCAAGACGCCACCGATGCTTACGGACCGGTAGCCGATAACGCCGGAGGTATCGTTGAAATGTCCGGACTGCCCGAAGAAATCAGGAATCGTACCGATGCGCTGGATTCACTGGGTAACACCACTGCCGCAACCGGTAAGGGCTATGCCATCGGTGCCGCCGGACTTACCGCATTGGCACTGCTTTTCTCATATACACAGGCGATTGGGAT